>NZ_JBREBQ010000021.1:0-63298 GCF_052906625.1 Geobacillus sp. CCR
CGTCTTTCCTTTTCGCTGGTCGAGCGCGCTCGATTCAACAACGATCAGCCGAACGGGGTGGCCTTCATACGTCGAGGCCGTTTCCCATACCCGGTACGTGGCGCCGTTTCTCTCCGCCAACGTAAAGGGATCGCTCCACGTCGTGTCCTCAGCATCCGCTTCGGCCAGCGCGGTTTTCACGATCCGGAGCGACGAAGGGCCTCTGGTGATCAAAAAGGCGTTGGCCGCTTTGGTTTGCGCCAGGGTCTCTTTCGTCATCGCGGCGGAATCGGCCACGTAAATCCATTCGTCTTCGATTTTGGCCTGCTTCAGCTGTTCATGGACACGAGACAGCACCTCGGGATTCCATGTTTTATCGGGCAGGTTGCCATCGTGCACATCGCCGTAAAACGGGATGCCGTCCTCGTTGCCGACCAGTCCGAAACCGATCTGTTTTTGCCAACGATGATGGCGGTTGTAGCCATGTGTGATCTGCAAAGCCTCTAATGAGGCCGATTCATACGCGCCGTAAACCGTCTTGTCCGTCGTATCGGCGTGAAAGGCTCGGAGGGAAAGGCCTTCTTTGCGATAAATGTGAATCAAGCAAGTGCTGATCACCTTGTGAATATCGGCCTCATACAAGCGGTCGAGATGACGAGCCAAGGCATCGTCGTTCAACCAGGAAGGATGGAGACCGGGACGGATGAGTTTCTCTAGATCGATCTCCTGAGCCCATCGTTCCACGTGAACGAGGGCTTGCCGGCCGTCAAACATATTGTAGATGATGGCCTGAACGGCATCGCTGACTCGAGTCTGGCACTGTGGATCAACGGGAACGAGATGGTCAATCAATTGGGGCAGGCCCAGTTTCTTGAATAGGGCACTTATTATATTCAAATAATGATTGCGATAGACCTTTTTGACTTGAACGTTCATAAGAGAAAAACTCCTTTACGTTCCTTGTGTGTCAAGGATTCATTCGACATCGGAACGAAAAAATCCTCCCGATTTTCGTCGAGAGGGTGCGAAATGTGAGGTTGAAACTGTTGGCGGAAGTAGAGTAGGATGCTTCCGCTTTTTTGTACATCATAAAGGCGGATCGATATATTGCATCTCATATTTCGCAACCTTTGCATAATATACAAAAAATAACCAGAATATTCGCATAAAAATAATTTTTTATAAAAAATGTAAAATAATTAATTTTTATTCGGTCAAATCGGGCTTATTTCGAATTTTTATTCAGGGTGCGAAATGTGAGTTGCATGCTCTTTCTCTGTCGCTAATTCACATGGTTGAACTTGGTGTAGCTCACATGAGTGGATAAAGGAAATAAAGAGAGCATGGGGACTCTTTGCCTTCCTTAATGTTTGTTTTGGACTTCGATTCGATCAAGACGACAAGGCTAGGCGATTTTGACAATTTTTGTGATCGGTGCTAGGTCGAGGTCTTGGTTGTAAAGAGCGTGGACAAAATCGCCGTCAAGCGTAGCGAAGTAGTCATAATGATGATATGTTGCAATGGCGTAGTGCAAGGCATCATAGGCTTCGAGCTGAAGGAGCCGCATTTGAGCCAAGGCTAAATCTTGAATGTTGGCATCTGTTGTTAGGAATTCGATGCGGAAATGTTGCCTTATGGCAGATAAAAATTCATTATATCGATCAATGGAACTGTTGTAGAAGATTTGCAACTTGTTTCTTTGTGAGGGATAATTCATTTTCACGAATTTGATTAATTCTGAAATATTAATAGAAACGTTCTTCTTGTAGAATTTTGGAATATGTTTTTTCCAAACGTTATATAGGAAGGGTACGCTTTCTTCTAATTCTCCAAGGGGATGATTTTGGCGAGACTTTGAATGTAAATTGGATTGATTTTTATGGTAGATTTCTAATGGTAATAGAATTTCTTGAATGAATAAGTTATGTACCACTTCCCCAAATACATGTGTACTTATCCCTAATTTCGTTACACCTTCGTTATGCCATTTTTGAAGGATTTCACATACCTTATCTCCCCTTGGATCATCGGAGTCCATATAGGCCAAAATAAAACAAGCATCGATGTATATAGACGCTTGTCCAAAATGTTCATCTATGGCATCTTCATATGTCATCACAAACGACATAATCGGCTACCGTCCTTGTTTGTAGATGTCTACTAATTTTTTGCCAAAGGGAGAAGGTTTGGCTATTTTTTTTCGTAATTCGGCAAATGAAAGATCCTTATTCGGTTTGTTGGCCTGTTCCGTGCAAGATAGTGTCACCCTCATTTTCGTTTCCAAAGCGGAGGGCATATTGATCACCTCATTGATTCTCCTTTCTAAAAATTATAATGCTGGCCAGAAAAAATGTACAGATTTTTCTTTTACTACTATACCCTTGTTCATGAAAACATAAACACGGAGAGAATCTCCCTTAAAAGGGGAATGGGTGAAAGAAAAGGGGAACGGAAAAGAAGTCTTCTTTCCAGCCTGTGAGCGAACGATTTTAAAACAACGGTGAAGAAGCTTTCAAAAAAGAAAATGGAAAAATATCACCATCCCTGTTATGATGGTAAAGGGTTTAGCGAACAAGGTGTCTACTTTCGTTTGTTGTTTAGGTACCTTGTTTTGTTGGTAAAAAGGTGTTGGCAGGTGAAACGATGAGAGATTTCCTTTCCCGCTGGCTTCCTGTCATTCTCTGGTGTGTCGTCATTTACACGTTCAGCGAGTCTTCCTGGTTCACTGGGGCGAATACGGCGCATGTGCTGCAGATGATTTTATCGTACTTGCCGTTTGGCGGCGGGGATGAAGAGGGGCCGTCATGGCTGAACTTTTTGATCCGCAAAGCGGCGCATTTGACGGAGTTTGGCATTTTGGCCGCGCTTGTGTGGCGGGCGCTGTTGCCCAAGCGGTTTGCGTATGCAGGCGCTTGGCTGTTTGCGACCGCCTACGCGGCGACCGATGAGTGGCACCAATCGTTTGAACCAGGGCGGACGGCGACGCCAAAAGACGTGGCGATTGATTCGTGCGGGGCGCTGATTGCGCTTTTGATCGTCTTTGTTTGCCGCCATTGGTTAAGGACAAAGCATTGTGCGGTCAAACGCGGCGTATAATAGAATGAGCTCTCCCGATGTATCGGCTTAGATGTAAAAGGAAAGAATGGCAAATAACAAGTTTGCGAGAAAAGGGAGAGAGAGCCATGGTCGCGTTTATCGCGGGAATGTTTGTCGGCTCGTTCGTGATGCTCGTCATCATGAGCATGATGGTGGCCGCGAAACGGGCGGATGAAGCGAGCGAACGGTGGAGGGAAAAGTGAGAAGTCCCTTGCGGCAGGCAAGGGATTTTTTTTGAAAATGCTGTGCGATCATGTTTACGTCAGCTTGCAAAAAAGGCCGCACATTGTTTGAGAACCGCCGTGAAAGACCGGCGAAGCACAACGGATTCGAAAAGTTGAAGGGGATAAAATGATGTTTTTGTTGCAAAGTTTTTCAGTTTGAGAAACGTTGCTGGAGGACAACATTCCCCCCCTTAAATCACTAGTCTTTTAAAAAAGCTTGATGGCGCACAAAAAATCGGATATACTATGTGTAACCGGTTACACATAGACAGAAAAGAAGGAATCGAACATGGCAACGATTCGTGATGTGGCAAAGCGTGCAGGTGTCTCCGTCGCCACCGTTTCGCGGGTGTTAAATCAAAATGGATATGTTAATGAGGAAACGGAAAGACGGGTTAGACAGGCGATGAAAGAGCTCAATTATAAACCGAATGAAGTGGCGAGAGCTCTGTTTAAAAAAACATCGAAAACAGTCGGACTCATTGTCCCTGATATTACCAATCCGTTCTTTCCCGAGCTCGTGCGCGCGGTGGAAGATGTGATGAATATTTATGACTATACGGTCATTCTATGCAATTCGGATGAGAAAGTAGAAAAAGAACGAGAATACATCGAAGTGTTAAAGCAAAAATATGTGGACGGCGTCATTTTGACCACGAATCAGTTCGCGCCGGAAGAAGTCGAGGAATGGGATGTTCCGATTGTCGTGCTCGACCGTCCGCTGCATGAACGGTATCCGTCGGTGGTTGCGGACAACTACGGAGGAGCTCGTTTAGCGACGCGTCATTTGTATGAAGTGGGCTGCCGGCGGATTGCCCATATTCAAGGGCCCAACCACGTGGTGAACGCCATGGAGCGTTTCCGCGGCTATCAAGATGAAATGAAGGAGCTGGGGCTAGGGGATCGTCAGCTCGTCATTCAAGGGAATTACCAGTTGAAGCAGGCGAAAGAAGCGGTGATGGCCGCGTTGGCTGAACATGATATGGACGGGATCTTTGCCGGCAACGACGCGATGGCGGTCGGTGCTTTGAAAGCGGTTCAGCAATGCGGGCTGCGGGTTCCGGATGATATTGCCATTATTGGCTACGACGGCATCCCGCTGACGGAAATGACAACACCCGAACTATCGACCGTGTCTCAGCCTATTTACGAAATGGGGGCCATGGCGGCAAGAATTTTAATTAAACAAATTGAGGGGAAGCCGCTTGAGAAGCTCCATTATCAACTTCCGGTTCAACTTGTGGTGCGGCAGTCGACGTCAAGGAGGGGATTGACTTGAACAAACCAACCATTACGGTGATCGGCAGCATCAACATGGACTTAGTCACTGTGGCGGCACGGTTTCCAAACCAAGGGGAGACGATTTTAGGCGAACAGTTTCTCACCACTCCCGGTGGCAAAGGGGCGAACCAGGCGGTGGCCGCCGCCCGCCTCGGCGCCAATGTGCGGATGATTGGCGCGGTCGGGGATGATGCGTTTGGGCAAGCGCTCATCCATTCGTTACAAAATGAAGGCGTTTCCGTCGATTATGTGAAACCGGTTACATATGGACATACAGGCATCGCTTCCATTACGATTTCTGAGCGGGACAACCGCATTATTGTCGTCCCCGGGGCGAATCATGCGCTTACGCCGGAAGATCTCGATTCATGTGAATCCGTGATCGCCGAAAGCGATGTTTGCTTATTGCAGCTCGAGATTCCGCTTCCCGTTGTGGAACGGGCGGTTTCGATCGCTCATCGCCATGGCGTGCGCGTCATCGTCAACCCCGCTCCGGCCCAGCCGCTGCCGCCGTCGGTGCTTGAGCAGGCGAGTTTCTTGACGCCCAATGAACATGAACGGACGATTTTGTTCGACAAGATGGACGAAGAAGCGTTTGCCGATAAGCTGATTGTCACCGAAGGGGCAAAAGGGGTGCGCATTTGGCAAGATGGACAAGAACGGCTCATTCCAAGTTTCCAAGTTCCCGTCGTGGATACGACGGGCGCGGGCGATACGTTTAACGGTGCGCTTGCCGTGGCGTTGGCAGAAGGGAAGCCGCTTGATGAAGCGTGTCGGTTTGCCAATGCGGCGGCGGCCTTGTCGGTGACGAAACTTGGGGCGCAAGCTGGGATGCCGAGACGGCAAGAGGTCGAATCATTTTTGTCCAGACAGAAGGAGAGTCACTGATGAAAAAAAGCGGGATTTTGAATAAAGAATTGAACACGCTGCTTGCCTCGCTCGGGCACACCGATACGATCGTGATTGCCGATTGCGGGTTGCCGATTCCGAACGAACAGGCGCGCATCGACTTGTCTCTCGTCAAAGGGTTTCCGCCCTTTTTATCCGTGTTGGATGCGGTTGTTGATGAATTGGAAATTGAAGCAATCGTACTAGCCGAGGAGATCAAAGACCAGAATCCGGATTTATACGAAAGCATCAGGGCAAGAATGGGTGGTGTGCCTGTGCAGTTTGTTCCCCACGAACAATTCAAAGCGATGACGAAGCAGGCGAAAGCGGTGATTCGCACAGGAGAGGCAACCCCCTATGCCAATATCATTCTGCGTTCCGGTGTAAGTTTTTCATCGAAAGATTTCTGAAGGAAAAGGAGGGCAGAAACGATGAGGCCCTTGATTGACATGCGGTCGATTCAAAAATCGTTTGGCGCCAATATCGTTCTGAATGGCGTTGATTTTGAAGTGCTTCCTGGAGAAGTGCATGCGTTGATGGGAGAGAACGGAGCGGGGAAATCGACGCTCATCAAGGTGTTGACCGGCATTTATGAGCGGGATGGGGGAACGATTGTTGTCAACGGGCGCGAAGTGCATTACCGTCATCCGAAAGAGGCGGAACGCGACGGGATTGTCGTGATTCATCAAGAGTTGAATGTCATTCCAACATTGACGGTGGCCGAAAACATTTTTCTTGGCCGCGAGCCGAAAATCGGGAGAACGGGTGTCATTCGTTATAAAGAAATGGAGCAACAGGCCGCTTCCTATTTGCGGAGATTAGGGATGGACCTTGACCCACGAGAACTCGCCGGTCGGTTGTCTGTCGGAAAACAGCAAATGATCGAAATTGCCAGGGCCATTTCGACGAATGCGAAGTGCCTTATTATGGATGAACCGACAGCGGCGCTGACGGAACGGGAAATTCAGGCTTTATTTTCTGTTATTCGCACCTTGAAACAGCAAGGCGTCGCGGTTGTTTACATTTCACATCGGATGGAAGAGATTTTTACCATTTGCGACCGGATTTCGGTTCTCCGCGATGGCCAGTTCATCGGAACGAAACGAGTAAAGGAAACGAACTTCGATGAAATTGTTCAAATGATGGTCGGCAGGCAAATTGGGGAACGCTTTCCAAAACGGCGCGTCACCATTGGAGAAGAACGGCTGCGCGTAGAGCGGCTCACGAAAAAAGGGTTGTTTGAGAATGTATCGTTTTCTGTGCGAGCCGGTGAAGTGCTTGGTGTGGCGGGACTGATGGGATCGGGGCGAACCGAGATCATGGAAGCGATTTTCGGAGCCAGACCATTCGATGAAGGAGACATCTATATCGACGGGCGTCCTGTGCGCATCCGTTCTCCGCGCCAAGCCGTCGAACATGGCATCGCCATGATTACCGAAGACCGAAAGCAAAAAGGGCTCATTCTCGAGATGAGCGTCCATGAGAATTTGACCTTGCCGAAGTTGGAACAATTAGCAACAGCGGGATTCATCCAGTCATCGAAAGAACGGGACGTGGTGTTGACATACATTCATCTGTTGAATATTAAAGCCTCTTCCCCAGATTTACCCGTGAAAGCATTGAGCGGCGGGAATCAACAAAAAGTCGTATTCGGCAAATGGCTGGCGATGAACCCGCGCATCCTCATTTTGGATGAACCGACTCGCGGCGTGGATGTTGGGGCAAAGAAAGAGATTTATGAAGTGATCAATGAATTGGCTGCCCAAGGCGCCGCGATCATTATGATCTCTTCTGAACTGCCGGAAGTATTGGGCATGAGCGACCGCGTCATGGTCGTCCATGAAGGGAAAGTGCAAGCGATCTTGGAAAACGACGGGTTGGATCAAGAAACCATCATGCGGGCGGCGACAGGGGGGAATCGATGATGGGAGCAAAGCGAAAATGGGATGTGAAAAAACTAGGGCCTTTGATCGGGCTGTTTCTGCTATGCATCGTGCTTTCCATATTGAGCGATGACTTTTTGACGATGGACAACTGGCTCAATCTCCTGCGGCAAGTATCGATTAACGCGCTCATCGCCTTTGGCATGACGTTTGTCATTTTAACGGGAGGCATTGATTTATCGGTCGGTTCGGTGTTGGCGTTATCAAGCGCGATCACAGCAGGAATGATGGCGCAAGGGGTCAATGGATTTGTTGCGATATTCGTCGGCTTATTAGCAGGCGCGGCCATGGGCGTCTTGAACGGAGTCTTGGTCACCAAAGGAAAAGTGGCTCCTTTTATTGCCACGCTGGCGACCATGACGGCGTTTCGCGGCTTGACTCTCGTTTACACGGACGGTCGCCCGATTACAGGGTTTGCGTCTGATGACATCCTGTTTCAGATGATGGGGCGCGGTTATTTCTTCGGCATTCCCGTACCTATTATATTGATGCTCACGGTCTATATCGCTTTGTATGTAGTATTGAAAAAGACTACATTTGGCCGCCATACGTACGCGATTGGCGGGAACGAAGAAGCGAGCCGTCTATCGGGACTTCGCGTTGATCGACTCAAAATATATGTGTATGCCCTAACAGGGGCGTTATCTGCTTTGGCGGGGCTCATTTTAACTTCCCGTTTGAATTCCGCGCAGCCGACAGCGGGAACGGCGTACGAGTTGGATGCCATTGCGGCCGTTGTTTTAGGCGGCACCAGTTTGTCAGGAGGAAGAGGCTGGATTTTCGGCACGTTAGTCGGCGCCTTGATTATCGGTGTATTGAACAATGGATTGAACTTGCTCAATGTGTCGTCGTTTTACCAGCAAGTCATCAAAGGAGCGGTCATTCTTCTTGCGGTGCTGTTAGACCGCCGCAAAGAAGTATGATAGATGTTATCAAAAAATAAGGGGGAGTATGAAAATGCGAAAAGCAGTTGGTTTGTTAGCCACATTGTTGCTTGCAGGCGGCGTGTTGGGTGGATGTTCGCTCGACCAGAACAACGCATCGAGCGACAAAGGGAAAACGAAACAGGATGGGGAAGTGAAAATCGGTTTGTCCATTTCCACCTTGAACAACCCGTTCTTTGTCACATTAAAAGAAGGGGCTGAAAAAGCCGCCAAGGATGAAGGGGCAGAGCTGATTGTGGTTGATGCCCAAAATGATTCGGCGAAACAAATTAACGATATTGAAGACTTGATCCAGCAGAAGGTCGATGTGCTTTTGGTCAACCCGACGGACTCGAGCGCCGTGGCTTCTGCGATTGAATCCGCCAACAGCGCCAACATCCCGGTCATTACGGTCGACCGCAGCGCGGACGGCGGGAAAGTGGTCACCCATATCGCTTCTGACAATGTGGCTGGTGGGAAAATGGCGGCCCAATTTCTTGTCGATCACTTGAAAAACGGTGGAAACATTGTGGAATTGGAAGGGATTCCTGGTTCCTCGGCCGCTCGTGAACGTGGAGAAGGATTTCACCAAGTCATTGACAAAGCAGCCAATATGAAAGTTGTGGCCAAACAAGCGGCAGATTTTGACCGGGCGAAAGGACTGGCGGTCATGGAAAACATTTTGCAAAGCCATAAAGACATTCAAGCGGTTTTTGCGCATAATGATGAAATGGCCTTAGGAGCTTTAGAGGCGTTGCAAGCACATGGAATGAACAACGTCCTTGTGGTCGGATTCGATGCGACAGATGACGCAGTCAAAGCCGTGAAAGAAGGCAAAATGGCAGCCACGGTCGCACAAAAACCGGCATTAATTGGCGAAAAGGCGGTAGAAGCCGCCATTCGCGTTCACAAAGGGGAGAAAGTGGAAAAATTTATTCCGGTTCCGCTCGAATTGGTTCAAGGGCAATAACGCGTAATATTCTTTCGCGTGAACGAGATGTGCGCCGCAGAGGGAGCTCCCGTTGAGGCGACTGTTTGCACATCTCGTTTTTTTGTGGTTGTTTCAACGTTTGGAATCGTCAAGTGACATTTTAAGTTCGACAGGTTAAAGGACATTGCAGGCACATGAAAAAGGTCAAAATGCTGTTTGCCGAGTCACGCCAAACTTGGGGTGAAGAAGATAAGTTATACCAGAAAATGATTGTGCCCAAGAAGAAAAACAAAGAGGAGGGTTTCATGCGGACGTTTTGTGGCTGCGCAAAAAGGTGGACAGCTGGCTTTGTTCCTCCTGGTATTGTGGCGGTCATGTGATAATGAAACGACTTTTGGTCCATAATACAAGGGACGAAATGTAAAAAGAAAGGGACTCGCCATGCTTCGCGAACTCGACTGGATGACGTACATCATGATCATTTTGGCCAGCTATCGGTTTACCCATTTGATTGTGTTCGACAAAATTACCGAGTTTCTGCGCAATCCGTTTATGAAGAAAGAAAAAGTCAAAAGTGAGGACGGGCATACGGAAATCAAGAAAGTGCCGACCTCCAAATTTGGCTACTTGTTGAATTGTTATTGGTGCGCGGGGGTGTGGAGCGCGATGTTGATCGCGCTTGGCTATTTTTTCATTCCGACTATCGCTATGCCGCTGATTTTCATTTTTTCGATTGCAGGGGCGCAAGCGATTTTGGAAACATTCGTCGGGGTGGGGACGAAGGCAATCGATCTTCTGTCAGCGGTGAAAAAGCGGATGGACTAAGGTGTGTCGGCGGCAGAGGGCGGGAAACATTTGCGGGCGTACGGCGGAAACATGCGGCACGCCCGCTTTTCTTGCTTTTGTCGATACATCATGGTTGACTTATATAAGTACTTAATTATATAATGATTGGCGGAAACCATTTCATTGGTTGGCGTGGCCGTTTCATGATGGTTGTTCGTTTTTATATAAGCAAATCATGATATGATGATGAACGGAGGGGTGATATGCCGCAACTCGCGATGGAGATGGAAGCGACAGCCCGGGTATTAAAGCTGCTTGGTGATCCGACGCGGCTGACGATTTTGGCGATTTTGAATAAGCGGGAATGCTGTGTGTGCGAGCTGCTGGAGGTGTTTTCGACCAGCCAGCCGGCGATCAGCCAGCATTTGCGTAAGTTAAAAGATGCCGGGCTGATCAAAGAAGAGCGGAGAGGGCAATGGGTGTATTATTCGCTCCGGCCGCAAAGTGAATACTACTCGCTGTTGCAAGCGGTGTTGTCGTACGTTCCGGACCAAGGCGAAAACATTCGCAAAATCGAGACAGCGAATCCGACGGCCCGCTGCGGGTGCTGATGTTGAATGACGAGGTGAATGATGGTGGATTGTTGCGAACCGAAGCGGTTGTCGTTTTTAGACCGCTTTTTGACGGTATGGATTTTTCTTGCGATGGCGGTCGGGATCGCAGTCGGAATTTGGGCTCCTGGGTTGGTGGATGGATTGAACCGCCTGCAAGTGGGGACAACGTCGATTCCGATTGCGATCGGCTTGATTTTGATGATGTATCCGCCGCTCGCGAAAGTGCGCTACGAAGAGATGGGGCGCGTGTTCAAAGATGTGAAGGTACTCGTCTTATCCCTCGTGCAAAACTGGGTGATCGGTCCCATTCTCATGTTTTTGTTGGCGGTCGTCTTTTTGCCTGACAAGCCGGAGTATATGATTGGTTTGATTTTAATCGGGCTCGCCCGCTGTATCGCCATGGTCATCGTCTGGAATGACTTGGCGCGCGGTGACACAGAGTACGCAGCGGGACTTGTCGCCTTCAATTCACTGTTTCAAGTATTGTTTTTCTCGCTATATGCGTACGTGTTTGTGACAGTCATTCCGGAATGGCTCGGGCTTAAGGGGGCGATTGTTGAGATCACGATGGCGGAAGTGGCGAAATCGGTGTTTATTTATTTGGGAATTCCGTTTTTCGCCGGCATGGCGACAAGGTTTACGCTTGTGAAAGTGAAAGGCCGGTCATGGTATGACACGGTATTCGTTCCGAAAATCAGCCCGCTGACGCTCGTTGCGCTTTTGTTCACGATCATCGTAATGTTTTCGCTCAAAGGCGATATGATCGTCAACTTGCCGTTTGATGTCGTCCGGATTGCCATTCCGTTGCTTCTTTATTTTGTTATCATGTTTTTTGTGTCGTTCTTTTTGGCGAGAAAATGGGGGGCTGGTTATCCGGTGTCGACGACGCTCGCGTTTACGGCGGGAAGCAACAACTTTGAGCTGGCCATTGCCGTCGCCATTGGGGTGTTTGGCATTCATTCGGGCGCGGCGTTTGCGGCGGTCATCGGTCCGCTTATTGAAGTGCCGGTGATGCTCGCGCTTGTCAACGTCGCTTTAGCGTTTCAGCGAAAGTATTTTTCCTCTGCTGCTCCAGAATCAAAATAAAGGTGGGAATCAACGATGAAGAAAAAAATCATTTATTTCTTATGCACAGGCAACTCATGCCGCAGCCAAATGGCGGAAGGCTGGGCCAAACAACTGTTAGGCGATGAATGGGATGTGTACAGCGCCGGGATTGAAGCGCACGGGCTCAATCCGAATGCGGTCAAGGTGATGAAAGAAGTCGGCATCGATATTTCGAAGCAAACGTCTGATGTCATCGACCCGGACTTGCTGAACCGTGCTGATTTGGTCGTGACGCTGTGCGGCCATGCGGCCGACCATTGTCCGGTCACTCCGCCGCACGTGAAGCGCGTCCATTGGGGCTTTGACGATCCAGCGAAAGCGGAAGGGACAGAAGAGGAGAAGCTGGCGGTGTTCCGCCGCGTCCGCGATGAAATTGGCGCGCGC
This sequence comes from Geobacillus sp. CCR, assembly GCF_052906625.1. NCBI lineage: Bacteria > Bacillati > Bacillota > Bacilli > Caryophanales > Anoxybacillaceae > Geobacillus > Geobacillus sp. CCR. Next base: position 12,157 of record NZ_JBREBQ010000021.1, read on the forward strand.
ATCCGCCGGTTTGCCGAGACGGGTGAATAGGGACGGGGCGGCAAGGCGCAAAGAGCGGGGAAACTGTCTTGCATAGGGTGCGCAGCAGCTGCTCGTCGAAGTGCGGCCGGAAACGGGGAAGTGGCTGGGCGGACGAAAACCGCTCGGCGTGACAAAGATGGTGAGAAGCCATCTTGTCGATCCATCGAACGTTTTGACAGACGAAATGAGCACATCGATGAAGGCGGTGCCACGTCAGGTCACTGGGGGAGAAACGAAATGGAGTTATTTCATCAGTTAGCTCGCCGAAACATCAAAATCCGCAAACAGTCCGGTTTCGGAGCGCAATGGCGACAACAGTGGGAAAAGGTGTTTGCCGGCCATTTGACTGTGGAAGAAAAACAACACATCCACCTTCATAATCGGAATGGAGTCAACGGCTACTTATGGCATGTGTTCAGCTATGGGATGAGAGGCTGTTTCACAGGAGAAGAAGCGGAAATGGCGTTTGATCAAGAAGAGAAAACGTGCTGCTATCTTTTCTTTCAACATGGCGACGATGCGTTCACCGTGGAGGATGCGTCCGGATTGAAAGCCGCCGATCTGGCAGCGGAAAACGACAAAATCGATCTATATGTGGTGGACAGCGAGTTCAACTGGACGTTTGTCATGACGCATGAAAGCGGATGGCTTGGCCCGTATTTTAGCAGAAGGTAACAGCCATGGCTTATCGGCGGCCAAGGAAATCCAATGAGACAGAAAGAAAAAGAGTTCCAACCGAGCCCCAGGAAGACTAGGTTGGAACCTTTTTATTATCGCTCGTCGGCCGGGAACACGATGCCGGTTTGTTTTCGCGCTTCGTCCATGATTTCCATCGTCCAAAGCGAATGGCGGTGTGAGTTGATGGACGACTCCCGTTCCCCGCTTTCGATGAGACGGATAAACTCTTCCGCCTCGTAATACATCGGCGGTTTGTCTTGCGGGACGGTGATGTCCTCGACGCGCCCGTCGCGGTAGCGGATTTCCGCTTTGGTCGGCGTATGGATGGCGTCAATGATCATACTTCCTTCTTCTCCTTGGATTTCCGCCGGCAAGTAGGAATTGGCGATTTTCGAATAAAAGACGATCCCATCCATCCCCCCGTAGTCGAAGACGATTGTTCCTTCGCCGTCTACCCCCGATTCAAGCTTGAGGCTTTGTGCTTTGAGGCTCTTCGGCTTGCCAAACAGCACCACCATCGGGTACAGGCAGTAGACGCCGATATCCATCAATGCTCCGTTCGAAAAAGCCGGATTGAAGGCGTTGAGCACCGTTCCTTGCTTATAGGCGTCATAGCGCGATGAATATTGGCAGTAGCTCGCCACATAACGGCGGATGCGGCCGAGTTTCGGCAAGTGCTCGCGGATGGACCGGAATGTGGGGAGCAGTGTCGCTTTCATCGCTTCCATCAACACGACGCCGTTTCGCTCGGCCGCTTCGATCATCGCCTTTACTTCTTTGGCGTTCGAGGCGAGCGGTTTTTCGCATAAGACGTGTTTGCCGTGGTTCATGAGCAAGATCGCCTGCTCGGCATGAAGTGCGTTCGGGCTCGCGATGTAGACCGCATCAATGTCAGGGCTGCTCGCCAGTTCGTGTAAATCAGTGAACGTGCGCGGCGCTCCGACTTTCTCGGCAAAACGCTTCGCTGTTTCCTCCGTCCGCGAGTAGACGGCGGCGAGTTCAATGGAATCGACGAGCTGCGCGGCGCCAATAAACGCTTCGGTGATCCAGTTTGTGCCGATTGTCGCGAATCGCACCATATTGTTTCCCTCCTTGATCGTATCGACCCTCATTGTACCATAAATTAACGGAGGGGCTTCGTTTTGTCATCGTCATTGAGCAAGTGCGCTTTTCTCTCTAGTTTTCATACAGCTCGATCGGCAGCGCGTCCGGGTCTTGGAAGAAGGTGAACCGTTTTCCGGTCGCTTCATCAACGCGGACGGGTTCGGCATCGATGCCATGTTGGCGCAAGTAGGCAATGGCTTCATCGAGGTTGTCCACCGCCAAAGCAAGATGGCGCAGTCCGCACGCTTCTGGGCAACTTGGGCGCTTTGGCGGGTGTTCGAAGGAGAATAACTCAATCTGAATGCCGCCGTCCGCTTCTAAATCGAGTTTGTACGAGCGGCGCTCGGCGCGGTATTGCTCACGGATGGGGCGAAATCCGAGAATTTCAGTGTAAAATCGTTTCGACCGCTCATAGTCCGAGCAAATAATGGCGATATGGTGAATCGTGGCAAGACGCATGTCGACTCCTCCTATATAAGACGGGTGATGTATTGCAAAATACCGTTGAACTTATCCGTTTTTCAATTAGAGAAACCTTGTAGAACCAACTTTTTTTAAAAAATGCCGCTGATTTGCGCGTGACAGCCATTTTTCATTGGCCTTCTAGAAGGCTGGTGATTTAGTGAAAAGTCGCGGAAAACGGAATCTCTTCTCAAATTGAGAAATCCTGTAAAATCAACGCTTCTCTTTCAGCCGAAAGCAACGGGTTCGGCGAAATCGGTCGTTTTTCACCAGCCCTCTAGGATGTCGTTAAAAAGTGGCCTCCCACCGATGAAACCTGCATCGTTTTTACCAGCTTTCGATGCTTGGGGCGAATCGAACCGACAGTTATTATTTTGCGATAATGGAAACGCCTGTCGATGATTGTCGAAGCAGGCGAAAAATGTCCGCTCTCCTTATATTGACAGCCTGACAATCTATATACTATCATAAATCTTGTAGGTTAGAAAATTTGAAATATTCATTTGATATTTTGGCAGAAAAAGCGAATGTTCACCACGTTTTTTGTAAGCGCTTAACCGTTGTACTGCCTCATGATCGCCACACCATCGATGCTGCACCATTGTTTTTGTTTCCAATCACAACATGAGAACAAGGGGAAGGGGATATCACATGATCTATGAATTTAAATTGCCCGACATCGGTGAAGGGCTGCATGAAGCGGAAATCATTCGCTGGCTTGTCCGGGAAGGGGATGTGGTCAAGGCGGATCAGCCGATTGCCGAAATTCAAACCGATAAGGCGATGGTCGAAATGACGACGCCGGTCGCTGGCAAAGTCGTGGCGCTTGCCGGACCGGAAGGGGCGACGGTGAAGGTTGGAGAGCCGTTGATTGTCGTGGAAACCGAGGCGTCGGTCGCGGGGGAAGCCGCGCCCATCGAAGATTCGGTTCGGGAGCCCGTGCCTGTTCTGCATGGAGAAACGCCTCGTCCTGCGCGCAAACGGGCGATTGCCGCGCCGTCTGTGCGCAAGCGGGCGCGGGAGATGGGTGTTCCGATCGATGAAGTGGAAGGAACGGGCGAAGGCGGTCGGGTGACGCTCGCCGATTTGGAGCGGTATGTCAGGGAGCGCGAGGCGGCCGCTTCGGTGGCGGAGGCGGCAAGAAGGGAAGCGAACGAAGCCGGCGTTCTGCCGACCGGCAGCGCGAGTGCGGCCGGAGGACGGCAGGAGAGTATAGCCTCATGGACATCCATCGCGAGTTTGGATGCGGTGTTTGAAGAAGAAGAGCGAATCCCGCTTCGAGGCTTGCGCAAAAAAATCGCCGAAAAAATGGTGAAATCGATGTACACGGCGCCGCATGTGACCGGCATGGACGAGGTGGACGTCACGAAGTTGGTGGAAATCCGCAAGCACCTTGCCAATCAATTGGCGGAAGAACGTATCAAACTGACGTATTTGCCGTTTATTATTAAAGCGGTGACAAGGGCGCTGAAGCAATATCCGATGTTTAACGCTTCGCTCGATGAAGAGACGAATGAAATCGTCTTGAAAAAGCGCTATCACATCGGCATCGCGACGGCGACGAAAGCCGGTCTCGTCGTCCCCGTCATCCGTGACGCCGATCAAAAATCGATCCGCGAGCTCGCCATCGAAATCGCGGAACTGTCAGAAAAAGCGCACCGCCAGGCGCTTCGCCTTGAGGAGCTGCAAGGAAGCACGTTTACGATCACGAGCACCGGGGCGGGCGGGGGCTGGTTTGCGACGCCGATCATCAACTATCCGGAAGTGGCGATTTTCGGGGCTCATGCGATCAAACGGCGCCCGGTTGTCGTCGGCGATGAAATCGTCATCCGCGATATGATGGGGATGTCGCTCACCTTTGACCACCGCGTCATTGACGGCGAGCCGGCCGGGCGGTTTATGCGGACGGTGGCGCACTATTTGGAAAATCCGGAAGTGTTGCTCTTGGACGTGCGGTAGGCGGCGCTCGGTTAGGAGGACATGTCTTCGTGCTGGAAGAGAGCGAGCGCCAAAGAGAAGCAGCTGGGCCGTGATGAAAAAATGATGAGGAGGGAAGCCCATGTTTGACCCGGACAAATTGCCGGTCGAGATCGTGCGAATTCTCGATGAAAACGGAAATGGCGATGAGGAGAAGTTAGCGGCGTTTTCCGATGAGTGGCTGCTTCGTGCCTACCGGGAAATGCGGCGGGCGCGCGTCATTGATGAGCGGCTTTTGCGCATGCAGCGGCAAGGGCGGATCGGGACGTATGCCCCGTTTAGCGGTCAAGAGGCGGCGCAAATCGGCAGCGCCCTTGCGCTTCGAAAAGACGACTGGATTTTCCCGAGCTACCGCGAAGTGGCGGTCTGCTTGATGCACGGCATGCCGCTTGAGCAGTTTTTCCATTATGTGCAGGGCCGCCTGTCGGGAAAGCGGATGCCGGAAGGATTGAACATTTTCCCAACGCAAATCATTATCGCGGCGCAGACGTTGCATGCGGTCGGCTGCGCGTGGGCGTCGAAATTGAAAGGCGAATCGCAAGTATCGGTTGCGTATTTTGGCGATGGCGCGACGTCAGAGGGCGATTTTCATGAAGCGATGAATTTTGCCGCGGTGTACAACGTGCCGGTCATCTTTTTCTGCCAAAACAACCAGTACGCCATTAGCGTCCCGTACCGGAAACAGACGGCAAGCCGGACGATCGCGCAAAAAGCGCTCGCTTACGGAATGAAAGGGGTGCTCGTTGACGGCAACGATGTGCTGGCGGTTTATGAAACGATGAAACAGGCGGTCGAAGCCGCCCGCCGCGGCGAGGGTCCTATGTTGATCGAGGCGCTCACCTATCGGCTTGGGCCGCACACGACGGCGGACGACCCGACGAAATACCGCCGGCCGGAAGAGGTGGAAGCATGGCGGACGAAAGATCCGCTTTACCGTCTGCGCGTGCTGCTTAAACGGCGCGGATTATGGACGGAAGCGCAAGAAGAAGCACTTGTCGCCCAAGTGAATGACGAAGTGACGGCGGCGTACGAGGCGGCCATCGCCAGCAAGTCCGGTTCGATTGTCGATGTATTCGATTACGTGTACAGCGAAGCGCCAACATTGCTTGCCGAGCAAAAAGAAGAAGTGATGCGGCGCAAACAACGGAGCGGGGTGAGATAAATGGCCGAGCTGACGATGATTGAAGCGATCAATGAAGCGATGCGCCAGGAGATGGAGCGCGATTCGCGCATCATCGTGCTTGGCGAGGATGTCGGCGAAAACGGCGGCGTTTTCCGGGCGACGGACGGGCTGCTTGAGCAATTTGGCGAGGGGCGTGTGTTTGATACGCCGCTTGCGGAATCGGGCATTATCGGCACGTCAATCGGTTTGGCGATCAATGGCATGCGGCCGATTGCCGAAATTCAGTTTCTCGGGTTTGTGTACCAGGCGATGGACCAGCTGGCGGCCCAGGCGGCGCGCATCCGCTTCCGCTCCGCCGGGAGGTTTTCGTGCCCCATCGTTGTGCGCAGCCCGTACGGCGGCGGGGTGCGGACGCCCGAATTGCATTCGGATGCGCTCGAGGCGCTGTTTGCCCATTCCCCAGGCTTAAAAGTGGTCATGCCGTCCAATCCTTACGATGCGAAAGGGCTATTGATTTCCGCCATTCGCGATGAAGACCCGGTTTTGTTTTTGGAGCCGATGAAGCTGTACCGGGCGTTTCGGATGGAGGTGCCGGAAGAACCGTACACGATTCCGCTCGGCCAAGCGCGGGTCGTCAAAGAAGGAGAAGATGTGACGATCCTCACGTGGGGGCCGACCGTACCGCTTGTCGCCAAACTGGCCGATGAGATGCGGACGAAAGGGATTGACGCGGAAGTGATCGATCTGCGCTGCCTGCAGCCGCTTGATATCGACACCATCATCACTTCGGTGGAAAAAACAGGACGGGTGATGATCGTCCATGAAGCGGTGAAAACAGGCGGGTTTGGCGCGGAAGTGGCGGCCTTGATCAGCGAACGGGCGCTGTTTTCTCTATCAGCTCCAATCGTGCGTATCGCCGGCTACGACACGCCGTATCCGGTGCCGTCGGTGGAGGATGATTGGCTGCCGAACGCCGAGCGGATTGCGGAAGGAATTGAAACGTTGCTCCGTTACTAAACGAACCATGCCATCCGGGTCGATCGATCCACCATCAGAGTGCGTCAAGAGAAAAGGCGGCGCATCGATGGGTGGCGCCGCTTGATCCGATCGGGTGAGGAGGAGAACGATGAACGTATACGAATCACTGCTTGAATTGATCGGCGACCGCGAGCGGGTGAGCATCAATGAAACGGTGCTCGAACACCACAGCAAAGGCATCGCCTACCATGCGCCGCATGCGCCAGATGTCGTCGTGTTTCCGAAAACGGCGGAGGAAGTGAGCCGGGTGATGGCGTTTGCCAACGAGCACCGCATCCCTGTGACGCCGTTTGGCGCCGGCACGAGCTTGGAAGGGCATGTCATTCCAGTTGCGGGCGGCATCAGTTTGGATTTGACGTTGATGAACAACATCATCGACATTCGCCCGGACGATTTTCTCGCCATCGTCGAGCCGGGAGTGACGCGGTTGCAACTGAATGAGGCGCTGAAGCGATATGGGTTGTTTTTCCCGGTCGATCCGGGTGCGGACGCGACGATCGGCGGCATGGCGGCGACGAACGCGAGCGGCACGAACTGCGTGAAATACGGCGTCATGCGCGATCAAGTGCTCGGATTAGAGGTGGTGCTCGCTGACGGTTCGGTCATGCAAACGGGCAGCTTGGCGGTGAAATCGTCGGCCGGCTATGACTTGACCGGCTTGTTCGTTGGATCGGAAGGGACGCTTGGCGTGTTCACCCGTCTTATTGTCCGCCTGCATGGCATTCCGGAGGCGACAACGGCCATCAAAGTGTGCTTTCCGTCGCTTGAGGCGGCAGCGCAAGCGGCGTTTGCCGTGCTGAAAGCGGGCGTCGGTCCGGGGAAAATCGAGCTCGTTGACGAGGCGACGATCGCGGCGGTCAATGCGTACAAAAAAACCGATTATCCAGTGAAACCGACGCTGTTTATTGAACTGAGCGGCAGCCCGTCAAGCGTCGAGGACGGAACAAAGCTTGTCAACGAATTGTGCGAAGGGGAGGGCGCCGTTTCGTTTGTGGTCGAGACCGACTCGCTCGCCCGCGCGAAGCTTTGGGAAGCGCGCCACCATGCGGCGTTCGCCATTCAAGCCGCCTATCCAGGCAAGGCGATGCTCTCAACTGATGTGTGCGTGCCGCTGTCCGAGCTGCCGGGGGCGATCGCCGATACGCGCCGGCTTGTCAACGAGCAGAACATGACCGCCGCGATTTTCGGCCATGTCGGCGACGGCAATTACCATACGGTGCTTGCCTTTGACCCGAACGATGCGGATGAGATGGCGCGGATCGAACGCGTGCACGCCCATATCGTCCGCTATGCCTTATCGCGCGGCGGCACGTGCACGGGAGAGCACGGCATCGGCATTGGCAAACGGGCGTTTTTGCGTGAAGAAAAAGGAGACGCCGTGCTTTGGATGAAACGGTTGAAACAGCTGTTTGACCCGAACGGCATTCTCAATCCGGGAAAAATCTTTTTGCCGTAACGCTTCATCTGTATGGCGGCTCGATGGATTAGGTTGAATATTTCTCCCAAACATAAATGGGCTGAAGACGGGCCTTTATGGGGAAAAGGGTGCTCTCAATGGAACGGAGCACCTTTTTCTTCTTGTGTTTCTCTACAAGGATGGAGAGTGCCGTTGCTCGCATTTCATGAAACGTCCTCACGGTTGCTTTTTGCATACTGCGCGCTTGCTTTTCTTATCCTTTTTGTAACAGTTTGTTACTCCGAAGAAACAATTGTTTTTCACGTTCGTCTCGTTACAAAAAGCCGCCGCGCCCTTTACTTTTTTCGCCAAACACGGTTTATTGGTGATAGAATGATTCATCGACGTTGTTGCGAGAAAGGAGACGATCTGAATGGAGCATCGCCATCTGAAACCGTTTCCGCCCGGGTTTTTATGGGGCGCAGCATCAGCTGCGTATCAAGTCGAAGGGGCGTGGAACGAAGATGGAAAAGGATTATCGGTATGGGATGTGTTTGCCAAACAGCCGGGCCGAACGTTTAAGGGAACAAATGGTATCAGCGTGTGATTGAGACGAACGGTGCCGAGCTGTAGCCTTGTCACCGCCCGCTCGGCCCGCGGTCAGTTTGCGCCGGCAGCAGCCGATACATTTCCTTCGCCAGCCGCTCAAGCAAGTAGACGACCGGAAGCTGAGTGGTGACATCCGTCTGTCCGATCCGCTCCGGCGTGGTATAGTATGTCAAGTTGTAGTCCGAGATGTTCGCGAGTGTGCAATGTTTCCGGTTGGTGATGCTGATGATCGTGCTGCCGTTTTCCTTGAAGCGGTGCACTTGGGCGAGCGTATAGGACGTCTCTCCCGACACCGACAAGGCGATCACGGCGCAGTTGTGGAAATAATGGCCGTAAATCGGAAAAAACGGATCCTTGATGTAGACGGAAAACTTTTGAAACGCGGAAAAATAACGCGAGCCGTATTCGGCCAAAATGCCCGAGCTGCCCGATCCGACGAAAATGACGTGATCCGCCCGGGCGATCACAGCTGCCGCATCCAGAATGGTCCGCTCGTAATCGGTCGTCAGCGTCCGTTCGAAAAATTCCTTAAGCACCTCTTGACTGCTGATGATCGCGGTTCGCTTTGTCTCGCGTAAATACAGCTTCCATTTCGTTTTAAATTCACTGAACCCTTCGCAGCCGACCTTTTTGCAAAAGCGGAGCACAGTCGGCGGCGAGACATGGACGGCTTCGGCGAGCTCGCGGATGCGCATGTACGCGACTTCATGCGGATGTTTCATCACATAGTCGTAAATGGCGTAGTCGAGTTCGGAGAACTGAGCGATTTGTTCGGGAGTGAACATCGGGATACCTCGCTTTCATGGGACAGAACATGCGATAGCCGGAAAAGGATGGCGCTTTCAAGCCCACTGGTTGATTCCTACATTGATTATACCATGCCCAACTGGGCGAAAGGGGAAGAGGAGTATGGGGAAACGATTGAAAATGGCGACGATCGGCGGCGGGTCAAGCTACACGCCGGAATTGGTCGAAGGGTTGATCAAGCGTTATCATGAATTGCCGGTCGGGGAACTGTGGCTTGTCGATATTCCGGAAGGCAAAGAAAAACTCGAAATCGTCGGCGCCCTTGCCAAACGGATGGTCGAAAAAGCCGGTGTGCCGATCGAGATTCATTTGACTTTGGATCGCCGTCGGGCGCTAGAAGGAGCTGATTTTGTCACGACGCAGTTTCGCGTCGGCGGTCTTGAGGCGCGGGCGAAAGACGAGCGCATCCCGCTCCAATACGGGGTGATCGGCCAAGAGACAAACGGTCCGGGTGGATTGTTTAAAGGGCTGCGCACCATTCCGGTCATTTTGGACATCATTCGCGATATGGAAGAGCTTTGCCCCGATGCATGGCTGATCAACTTCACAAACCCGGCTGGAATGGTGACGGAAGCCGTCTTGCGCTACACGAAGCAGGAAAAAGTCGTCGGTTTGTGCAACGTGCCGATCGGCATGCGCATGGGCGTCGCCAAGCTGCTTGGCGTTGATGCCGACCGCGTGCACATTGATTTTGCCGGCTTGAACCATATGGTGTTTGGCTTGCACGTCTATCTGGACGGCGTCCGGGTGACGGAAAAGGTGATCGACCTCCTTGCCCATCCGGATCGTTCCGGTGTGACGATGAAAAATATCGTCGACCTTGGCTGGGAGCCGGATTTCCTAAAAGGGCTGAAAGTGCTGCCATGCCCGTACCACCGGTATTACTACCAAACAGACAAAATGCTCGCCGAGGAACTGGAAGCGGCGAAAACGAAAGGAACCCGCGCCGAAGTCGTCCAACAGCTCGAAAAAGAGCTGTTTGAGCTGTACAAAGACCCGAACTTGGCCATCAAGCCGCCGCAGCTCGAACAGCGCGGCGGGGCGTACTACAGCGACGCCGCCTGCAGCTTGATCAGCTCCATCTACAACGACAAGCGCGACATTCAGCCGGTCAACACGAGAAACAACGGCGCCATTGCCAGCATTCCACCAGAATCAGCCGTTGAGGTCAACTGCGTCATCACAAAAGATGGGCCGAAACCGATCGCCGTCGGCGACTTGCCGGTCGCGGTGCGCGGGCTCGTCCAGCAAATCAAGTCGTTCGAGCGCGTCGCTGCCGAGGCCGCGGTCACCGGCGACTACCAAACCGCGCTCGTCGCCATGACGATCAACCCGCTTGTCCCGTCTGACACCATCGCCAAACAAATGTTGGACGAAATGCTTGAAGCGCATAAAGAACATTTGCCGCAGTTTTTTAAACAGGCCAAAACAGTAGCTGGAAACTAAATCGTTTGGAAAAGCGATTGACAAAGCCGCCTGTCGCCGGGGCGGCTTTGTCATTTCATCGTGAAAAGCCGCACAACACAAGGGCTTTCTTCCCATTCACATTCCCCTTATTTTAGACAAAATCAATGCTTTTCACCAGCCTTTTCGGCAGGATTTTGCCCAAGGCGCGGCGAAGAAAATAAAGAAAGTTCAAATATCACAAGGAGGGAGACCGTGTCCGAAACGCGAATCGATCACGACCGGTTGTTTAAGGAGTTGCTGTCGACGTTTTTTGAAGAGTTTTTGCTTCTGTTTTTTCCGCACGTGTATGAACAAGTCGACTTCCGCCACGTCTCCTTTTTGTCCGAAGAGGTGTTTACGGATGTGGCGGCCGGCGAAAAGCACCGTGTGGATCTATTGGTGGAAACAAAATTGAAAGGGGAAGATGGGCTGATCATCGTCCATATCGAACACCAAAGTTACACGCAGCCGACGTTTCCCGAGCGCATGTTCATTTATGTCAGCCGTTTGTTTCAAAAATACCGCCGTCGCATTCTTCCCATTGCCATCTTCAGCTATGACGAACACCGCGATGAACCGTCCTCGTTCACCATCAAGTTTCCGTTCCTAACCGTTGTCGATTTCCGCTTTCTTACTGTTGAACTGCGCAAACAGCCATGGCGTGAGTACATTCGCCGCGACAACCCGGTCGCGGCCGCCTTGTTAAGCAAAATGGGGTATAATGAAAGTGAGAGAGTGGCAGTGAAAAGAGAATTTTTGCGCATGCTCGTCCGCTTGGAGCTTGACGAAGCGAAACAGCGGCTGTTGTTTGGATTTTTCGAGACGTATTTGACGCTGTCCGAACAAGAGGAAATCCAATTGCGAAACGAGGTGAACCAAATGGGAGCGAAGGAAGCGAAAAAAGTGACGGATCTCATCGTGTCGTATGAGCAACGGGGGATGGAAAAGGGAATCGAAAAAGGAATCGAAAAAGGAATCGAAAAAGGCAAGATGGACATCGCGAAACGGATGCTAGGGAAAGGATATGATGTGCCAACGATTTGTGAATTGACTGGACTGTCGGTTGAGGCAGTGGAAAAGTTGAAAGGATAAACGAGTGGAGAGACCCCGTTCCGATGCAGCGAGCTTGTTTCGGAACGGGGTTTTTTTGCTCGCTCTGCACTTGATGATGGGCATGGCCATCGCCGTATGGCGAATGATGCCGGCCGGACTGACCCCTATTTGGATTTCATATAGATGCAATTCATCCATTTTCTTTTGTCTAGGCTAGCGCCCCGACGTTCGTGTACAATGGCGGTAGGAGGGATCAAGATGCGCGATTGGTGGAAACGGCTGTTTTACGGGGGCGGCATCGCCGCGCTGATTGGAAGCGCTTCCTTCACCGCCTATTGCGCTTGGAACGTGTATGCGTATCCGAAATCAGAAAAGGAACGGGTTCCGGAAACAACAAAAGAGGCCTATCATTTCGTGCTTGTGCCGGAGGAACTCGATAATGATTACTGGCGGCTCGTGGAAAAAGGAGCGAAAGCGGCGGCGAAAGAACTGGGGGTTGACCTCGAGTATATCGGCCCGCGGCAGGCGAATATTGATGAGCATTTGCGCATTTTGAAAAAAGCCGCGGCAGCGAAAGTCGATGGGATCATCACCCAAGGGTTGACGGAAGCGGAATTTGTCCCAGTGATTAACGAAATCACGGACAAGAATATTCCTGTGGTGACGATCGATACGGATGCTCCAACGAGCCGACGCGTCGCCTATGTGGGAACGGATAATTATTATGCCGGTTTTCTCGCGGGACGGGCGTTGGCTGAGGATACAAAGGGCAAGGCGACGGTCGCGATTATTACCGGCAGTTTGACGGCGGCGCACCAACAGCTGCGAGTGCGCGGATTTGAGGATGCAGTGAGACAGGAAAAAGGAATCCGCATCGTTGCCATCGAAGAGTCGCACATTACGCGTGTGCAAGCCGCGGAAAAGGCGTATACGATTTTGAAAAAGCACCCGGATGTGAATGCGTTTTACGGCACGAGCGCGCTTGATGCGATTGGCGTTGCCAAGGTGGTCGAGCAGTTTCATCGGGAGCAAAAGACGTATATTATTGGCTTTGACACGCTGCCGGAGACGATCCGCTATTTGCAAAAAGGAACGATTGCGGCGACGGTGGTGCAGGAGCCGTATGAAATGGGATACAAGGCTGTCAAAATGATGGCCGAGATCGTCGCCGGGAAAGACGTGCCGGTGGTGACGAATACGGAGACGAAAGTCATTCGGAAAAAAGACTTGCCGCTGCGCCCGGCGCGCAATTATGAGGTCAACACGCCATGAAGGGGCCTGCCAGGCCTCCGTAGGGAGGGGGCTGAAAGCGGAGAAGGGTTGGCGAGCGCTAAAGCATGAGAGATGGCCGTCCTTGACGTTCGAACACGTTCGACTTGAAGCGGCAGGACGATGCAGGCAACAAAGCGCCGGTGACAGCGGGGTGGAATCGAGATGAACATTCGGACGAAGATGCTGCTTTGCTTTACCGTTTTTTTGCTTTTGCTGAACGGAGCGGTGTTTCTTTTGTATCAGACGAGCGAAGAGATGATGAGCGATTATGATCAACGGATGCGCCGATTGTTGTTGCTCAATGAGGTGTCGCAGCGGGCAAACCGAATGATGGAACAGCTCAATGCGTACGTCTCGGAAAAAGAAGGACGGTATGCACGCGCTTATGAGCGGGAGTTCCGCTGGCTGCAGCAACGCCGCCGGCAGCTCGGCGCCATCTTGCCAGTGCTGTCCGACCGGCTGGCGGCGGAAAACTATGAACATATGATTGAAAGTTTGCTGGAGGAGGCGGCGCTGACGGTCTATCATTTTCAAGCTGGAAATATTGGCTTGTACTCATCCCACTTGCATGAAACGATGAACATTGCGTCCTTTTTGCAAGAGGAAACGTTAAACTTGATTGACGATGAGCTGACGGCCTACCAACGGCGGTACGATGAAGTGGAGCGGCGCAACCGCTATTTCCGCTATATGGGAATGGGATTGTTTGTCACGACGTTGTTGCTTGGCGCCTTGCTGGCGGTGTTCTTTTCCGGCCACGTAACGAAGCCGATCATTCTTCTCTCGCGCGCTGCCCGATCCATCGCTGACGGGCGGCTGGACGGGCCGGATGTGGAGCCGACGACGAATGACGAACTGCGATTGTTGACGATCACGTTTAATGATATGCGCCGCAATTTAAAGCAGCTGATTGCGGAGATGAAACAAAAGGCTGAGCTCGACCGGCTGGTGAAGGAGCTGGAACTCAAAAGCTTGCAAAGCCAAATCAATCCGCATTTTTTATTCAATACGCTGAACACGGTTGCGAAGATGGCGTACTTGGAGGACGCCCAGCAAACGTCGCGGCTGATTGAAGCGGTGGCGGCCATTTTGCGCTACAACTTGGGCGATTTGCAGCGGACGGTGACGCTTGCCGATGAGGTGCGCATCGCCCGTGAATATTTCTTCATCCAGCAGACGCGGTTTTTTGATCGGATCAAGTTTTCGTTAGAGGCGGAACCATCTTGCCTCGATCAACCGATTCCGCCGCTCACGTTGCAGCCGCTGATTGAAAATGCGTTCATCCATGGCATTGAGACGTACGAGCAGGGAGCCGAGCTGTCCGTTTCCGTTTTCGCCGAAAACGGGCGGGTCGTTGTGGAAGTGCGCGACAATGGCGTTGGCATGGATGAGCAGGTGAAAGCGGAGCTTGAGGCGTTGATCCGCGGCGAAGAACCGCCGGCGCGCCGTGAGCAAGGGCGCGGCCATTCAACCGGCATCGGCTTGCACAATGTCATTCGCCGACTGCAGCTGTTTTACGGAGTGATGGATGTGGCCGAAATCGAGTCTGCACTAGGAAAAGGAACGACGGTGCGGTTATGGCTGCCAAGATGGCAAGGGGGGATGAACGGTGAAAGTGGCGATCGTCGATGATGAGGCGTTGGAGCGAAGAGCGCTTTGCAAAATGATTAGCGACCACCTTCCGGATATCGAGGTGGTCGCCGAGGGCGCCAACGGGCGCGAGGCGGTCGAGATCGCCAAGCGTTATCGTCCGGATATCATGCTGATTGACATCAAAATGCCCGGCCTTGACGGGCTGCAAGCGATCGAAGCGATTCGCCAAGACGGCCTCGATCTGGAGTTCATTATTGTGTCGGCGTTTGATTTGTTCGACTATGCGAAACAAGCGATGCGGTTTGGCGTCAAGGAATATTTATTGAAACCGAGCCGGAAGGAGGAGGTCATTTCGGCTTTGGAACGGGTCAGCCAAGAAGTGGCGGCCAAGCGGCGACACGAGGAGAGCAGCCGCCAGCTCGAGGAGCAGATTCGCCGGTTGCAGACGCTTGTGGAAAGCGAATGGCTGTCCGTCCTCATGACAGAAGACGTATCGGCTGATGAGTGGGAGCGATGGAAGGAACTGCTGCCGTTTTCGATTGCGTCGGGGATGTTCCTCGTCATTCAGTTCCCGGATGCAGGGGTGGCTGACGAATGGAAATCATGGCTGGACAAGCAGCTTAGCGGGAAGGCGCCAACGCGCTATTGGATCGGGCGGATGGCGAACCGGCGCCTGCCGGTCTTGTTTTTCCGCAGCCCAAACGATGGCGAGCCAGCCTGGAAGCCCGTCATCCAGGCATTGGCGCTCGATTTGGCGCGGCAGTTTTCGGCCCGGTACGGCGCCGCGCTGTATATCGGGCTCGGCTCCCCGTTTTCCCGCCTTGACCAACTTCGTTCCTCGTACTATGAGGCGCTGTCGGCCGCTCATTATTACGCCGACCGGCAAAAAGCACAAGTGGGGTTTCTGCCGGCGGAAGCGACGCGCGCCGGCGGGGAAGCGGAACGGGATAAACAGCTGTTTGAAGCGCTGCGCCTTGGCGACATCGAGCAAGCCCGGATGATTTGTCTGACGTATATAGAGGAACGGGCCTCTTCTCATTCACTGCCGGCCGCCGGCCGCAAAGCGGAAGAGACCTTTGTGTGGCTCGGGCGTCTTCTATCGGAGCTGGGCATTCGTTATGAGCGGCTCGCTTCCTTTGCTTCCTGCCGGTCGGCGGCAGAATTGAAGCGAGCGGCGCTTGATGAACTGGACCGCATCGCCGCTGATCTCGAGGTTTGGCGCCAGCAGCAAGCTCACGGCAAAATCGGCAAGGCGAAAGAGTACATTGACCGCCATTATGCCGAGCCGCTGACGCTTGAGGAGGTGGCGGAACAAGCCGGGATGAGCCCATACTACTTCAGCAAACTGTTCAAAGAGCAGTTTGGCATCACCTTTATCGACTACGTGACGAACGTGCGCATCGAACGGGCGAAAGAAGCGCTGGCTGAGACGGATCAAAGCTTAAAAGAAATTTGTTTTTCAGTCGGCTACAACGACCCCAACTATTTTAGCCGCGTCTTTAAAAAGCAAACCGGCCTGTCGCCGAGCGAATACCGGAAAAAAGTACAGGCGCGCTGACAAGGGGAGTGCTGTCTCCAACAAGGAAGGTGCATGGCAAGTCAAAAGGTAAGTCCCGCGGACAAAGCAGGCTCCGCCCTTCTTCCGGCGTCCGAAGCGAAGCCCGCCCCCCTGATGGGGAGACGGGCTTTTTTCGCGCCATGGAAGCGAACCGGCCGTTAGCTGTACCAGCGAGCCTTCCGTTTGCCCAACAGGAGAAAGGAAAACAAAAAAGTGAAGAAAAACGCAAAAAAGTGAAGAAATCAAGCCGCCGATTGATAAGCGGCCCATGGTACACTCAACATTGAAAGGGGTTTCAAAAACAAACGGAAAAGGGGGAGGAACATGAGAAAGAAAGCATCCGCATGGCTGGCGTTGGCGCTTGGCGTCGGTATGGCGCTGTCGGGCTGCAGCAGCTCGAACTCTTCTTCGTCCGATGACGCCAAACAAGGCAGCCAAAAAGCGGGAGAGAAGCTCGAGATTTTCAGCTGGTGGACCGGAGCCGGTGAGGAAGACGGCTTAAAAGCGCTCATCAAACTGTTCCAAGAAAAATATCCGGATATTGAAGTCGAAAACGCGGCGGTGGCCGGCGGGGCGGGAACGAACGCCAAGGCGGTGTTGGCGAGCCGCATGCAAGGAAACGATCCGCCATCGACGTTCCAAGTACACGGCGGAGCGGAGCTGAATGAAGGCTGGGTGGCCGCCGGCAAAATGGAGCCGCTCAACGATTTATATGAAAAAGAAGGCTGGATGGACAAATTCCCGAAAGCGTTGATTGACATGGTGAGCAAAGACGGCAACATTTACTCCGTGCCTGTCAACATTCACCGCGGCAACGTGCTTTGGTACAACAAAAAAGTATTTGCCGACAACGGGCTTCAGCCGCCGAAAACATTCGACGAGTTTTTCCAAGTGGCCGACAAGCTGAAAGCAAAGGGCATTACGCCGCTCGCCTTAGGCGACAAAGAGCCGTGGGCAGCGACGCACCTGTTTGAAAACGTGCTGCTTGGCACGCTCGGAACGGAAAACTACAAGAAACTTTGGACGGGAGAATTATCGTTTAACGACCCACAAGTGAAACAAGCCGTTGAGACGTTTAAGAAAATGCTTGGCTATATTAACGAAGACCATAGCTCGCGCAACTGGCAAGACGCCGCCCAGCTCGTCGCCGAAGGAAAGGCGGCCATGTACGTGATGGGCGACTGGGTGAAGGGCTATTTTGTCAACGATTTGAAATTGAAGGTGAACCAAGACTTCGGTTATGTGCCGGTGCCGAATACGGAAGGCAAGTTTATGGTCATTACCGATACGTTCGGCCTGCCGAAAGGCGTGAAAAACCCGGACGATGTGAAGAAGTTCTTATCGGTGCTTGGTTCGGTGGAAGGGCAAGATGCGTTTAACCCGCTGAAAGGCTCCATCCCGGCCCGCATCGACGCGGATCCGTCCAAGTACGATGAATACGGCAAACAAACGATGCAAGACTTCAAGACGGCGGAGCTGGCGCCGAGCTTAGCGCACGGTTCAGCAGCGCCGGAAGGGTTTGTCACGAAGGTCAATCAGGCCGTCAACATTTTCGTGACGCAAAAAGATGTGAAGACGTTCATCGACACGTTGGCATCGGCCGCCGCAGAACTGAAGAAGTAATCGGGAAAAGGGGACGGGAGCCATTCTCTTCCCCTTTTCGTCATCATGAGGAGGGATCTTAGTGGAAACGGTCAACATCACGCCAGCCGAGAAGACAGCGGCTGTCCCCGCGGTGCGGAAAAAGCGGAAATGGACGGCCGATCATTGGCTGGCAGCGGCGTTTTTGGCACCGTCGGTCGTACTGATTTTCTTATTTGTGTACGGGTTTATCGGCTGGACGGGGTATGTGTCCTTGAGCAACTGGAATTCGCTCGTGCCGGATTGGTCGTTTGCCGGGTTGAAAAACTATCTGTATTTGTTTCATGATTTCCGCTTCCAGGCCGACTTGCGCAATACACTTGTGTTTACGGTGTTGTTTATCGCCGCCGTCATTGTGCTCGGCCAACTGCTTGCCATTTTGCTTGACCAAAAACTGCGCGGCGAGTCGCTGTTCCGCAACATTTTCTTCTTCCCGATGGCCTTGTCATTTGTCGTCACCGGAGTCGTGTGGCAATGGCTGTTCAACCCGTCAACGGGCGTCAACTTGTTTTTAAAACCGCTTGGCTTGGATGGAAAATGGTATACGGATACGAACATTCTGTTCGGATTTCATTGGGGCAAGATTGAGTTTGGCATCCCGGTCGCCATCATTGCGGTGGTCGTGGCGGCTGTTTGGCAAATGACTGGCTTTGCCGTCGCGATGTATCTCGCCGGCCTGCGCGCCATTCCAGATGAAGTGCGGGAAGCGGCGCGGATGGACGGAGCGACCGAGTTTCAATTGTATTGGAAAATCATTTTGCCGCTGTTGCGGCCGATCACTGTCAGCGTCATCATCATCATGGCTCATATTTCGCTCAAAATTTTCGATTTGATTTACGCCATGACCGGGCCGGGGGCGAACTTTGTCACCGATGTGCCGGGCGTGTACATGTTTGAAACGACGTTCCGCGGCAACTATTACGCCAACGGCGCGGCGATTGCGATCGTGATGCTGCTGTCGGTCGCCATCTTTATTGTTCCGTACCTCATTTCGAGCCGCAAGGGGGGATCGTGATGGCGAGATCCGTATGGGCCCGACCGTTTTTGTATGCGCTGGCCGTTGCCATGAGCGTGTTTTTTCTCATGCCGGTGTATGTCATGGTCATCACGAGCTTGAAGCCGCTTCATGAAGTGACATTGGCCGATATGTGGAAGCTCCCATCGACCATCGATTGGAGCAGCTACGCCACAGCGTTTGACAAACTCGCCCCAAACTTTTGGAATTCGCTGCTGCTCGTCGTGCCGGCGACGTTGTTATCCGCGCTGCTGGGGGCGCTCAACGGCTACGTGCTTTCGAAATGGAAATTCAAGGGGGCAGATACGCTTTTTACGCTTATTTTGTTCGGAATGTTCATTCCGTATCAAAGCATTCTCATTCCGCTGATCCAATTTTTGCGCGAAATCGGGCTGTACAACACGATTCCAGGACTTGTGTTCGTTCATGTCGTCTACGGCATTCCGATCACCACGCTGATGTTTCGGAATTTCTACGCGGCGATTCCCGATGAAATGATTGAGTCGGCGAAAATCGACGGTGCTGGGTTTGTCCGCATTTTTCGTTATATTATGCTCCCTTTGTCCATCACTGGATTTGTCGTCGTGGCGATCTGGCAGTTTACAAACATTTGGAACGAGTTTTTGTTCGCGGTGACGATCACGACATCCGACAAACAGCCGATCATGGTCGCCTTGCAAAATCTATCCGGCAGCCAAATCGTCCAATGGAACGTGCAAATGGCGGGAGCCCTGTTGGCGGCGCTGCCGACCTTGCTTGTGTACATCTTCCTTGGCAAATATTTTGTCCGTGGGTTGTTGGCTGGTTCGGTGAAGGGGTGAACGGGCGAAAAACGGAAAACGTCTCCGTCAAGCCGCCATCATGGCGGCTTTTCTATTTTGTCTTGTAGAATAGTTGAGCCTTGAGGGAGGCGATCGCTTCGCAGCGCTACACGCAGCCGGCGTTTCCCGAGCGCATGTTCCTTTATGTCAGCCGGTCATCTTCAGCTATGACGCCATCCGCGATGAACCGTCCTCGTTCACCATCCAGTTTTCGTTCCTAACCGTTGTTGATTTCCGCTTTCTGACCGTTGAATTGCGCAAGTTGCCATGGCGTGAGTACATTCGCCGCGACAACCCGGTCGCGGCCGCTCTGGTAAGCAAAATGGGGGATGATGAAAGTGAAAGAGTGGCCGCGGTGTCTTTGTTCCGGCCCTTGCGCGTATTGCATTGAGAATGCTTGGTATTGCAGTCGGGGGTGTGATCTTTTCTCTTCCATGCATCCTGCTTGCCAGCTGATTGATGGGTTAGGGCAGCGATGGGGAACGTTGACGGTCATGCAAAAGCGTGGTAAGATAACATAAAAACATACTATTCATATTTATTTACTATGAATTAAAGGATGGCTGAAAGGGGAGAGAGCAGTTGATTCGATTCCAGTATATTGAGAGCGGAGGGGAACGTTTGGCGGTTTCGATTCATGATCCAGCTGTGTCGGTTGATCGTGATGATGTGCCTGTTGTTGTCATTTGTCATGGGTTTATCGGTACGAGGATTGGTGTGGATCGGTTGTTTGTCCAAGCAGCGGAAAGATTTGCTTCGGCCGGAGTCGGAGTCGTCCGTTTTGATTATGCTGGTTGTGGGGAGAGCAGTGGAGAATATGGAAAAAACCGATTTGATGATTTCATTCGACAAACGAGAGATGTCATTCGTACAGTGGAACAATTTCCGTCGTTTCAGCGTCGGCCGCTTGTGCTTCTCGGCCATAGTTTGGGAGGGGCGGTGGCGACGGTCACAGCTGCATTGGATCGGCGAGTCGAACGATTGGTGCTTTGGGCGCCTGTTGCGTATCCACATGCAGATATTGTCCGCATTGCCACAGATGGGTATGGCCGCTCGGATGGTGAAACGATTGAGTACCGCGGATATCGATTGTCCCCTTCCTTTTTCACTTCGCTCGTTGATATCGACCCGTTGCAGGCGGCGAAACAGTTTCCGGGTGATGTCCTCCTTGTCCATGGAATAGCCGATCAAGAAATTCCTGTCATGTATGCAGATGTCTATGGGGAAGCATTCGGGCAACGAGCCGATTCACGATTTGCCAAACATGTCATCTCTAAAGCGGATCACACGTTTTCTTCCGTCTCCGCGCGAGAACAGTTGCTGCAGATCACGACGGCTTGGCTTTTCCAACGTGCGGTGGTCGTCTAGCAAGGGAAGGTGCCCACGAAGGAGCGGGCACCTTATCATTTCGAATGTCTTTGGTGTCGTTATTCTGATGTTCTCGTTGAAGCGGCGGACTTGTTCGGTGATCGCGAAAGAAGACGGCTGTCCTAGGGCTAGCCATCTGTTCGTGAGCCGATCGGGCGGAACGCGGCAGCGGGATGATCATGCGACAGGCGCGGGCCGTTCCCGAATAGCTTCTCCCGCATGGTTCCAGGGGTGTAGGCGGTTTTGTATAGACCGCGTCGTTGCAGGATGGGAACGACATATTCAATGAAATCGTCCAAATCTTTGGGCGTGATCAGATGGGTTAAATTGAATCCATCCACCCCCGAGCGCCGAGCTCGCTCTTCGATGGCGTCGGCGACCTGTATCGGGTTGCCGATTATGACGGATTCCCGTGTGAGCGTTCCGGCTTTTTGAAGCGCCTCACCGATCGTTAGCGGTTTTGTGGCGTCTTTTGTTAATGAAGCGGCTTTGTAGTGTCCATGATCCGTGGCGCGGAACAAGAACGGTTCATCGGCTGGCTTTGCTTCATATTCAGCCAAGTCATAGCCGCTCGCCCCGCTGAATTGGGCTTTGGCGGCGTCCATGCTCCATAGGCGGCGCAATTGTTCATATTTTGCTTCCGCTTGCTCCGTCGTTTTGGCGACAATGACCGTCAAAAAGGTGAAAAATTTCAGTTGTTGCGGATCTCTTCCGTATCGCTCGGCTCGTTGGCGAATGTCTTGAATGTAGAATGACAGCCGTTCGGGGGACGGAGCGCCGACGAAAACACATTCCGCATGTTTGGCCGCGAACGCCCTCCCGCGTTCGGATGAACCAGCTTGGTACAACACTGGTGTGCGTTGCGGGGAAGGCTCGCATAAATGCGGACCTTCGACAGAGAAAAAGGCGCCGTGATGGTTGATCGGATGAATTTTGGCAGGATCAATCAACACGCCTGTCTCTCGATCTTCGAGGAAGGCACCTTCTTCCCAGCTTCCCTCCCACAACTTATAAGTCACTTCCAAACACTCATCCGCGATCTCATATCTCTGATCATGGGTGATCATTCTCTCCAATCCAAAGTTTTTGGCCGCATTAGGCAAATAAGAGGTGACAATATTCCACGCGATGCGGCCGTTTGTCAGATGGTCAAGCGTGGAAAATCGTCTTGCGATATGGAACGGGTGCTCATAAGTGGTGCTTGCCGTTAACACGAATGAAAGATGGGTCGTGACGCTCGCCATGACTGGAATGATTAAGGAAGCGTCGTTTAGTGGAAACTGCATCCCGTCGCGAATCGATGGATCTTTGCTTTGTCGATACGTGTCGTACACCCCGAGCACATCAGCAAAGAAAACAGCGTCAAACAGCCCTGCTTCGAGGCGCTTAGCCATTTCGATCCAGTAATGGAGCTCTTTGTAGCGGCGGTGGCGCTCGCTGTCGGGATGCTTCCATAAACCGTGGGCATTATGCATCGCGCTTGCCATCTCAAAGGCATTGAATAATAGGGGTTGATCCATGAATTTGCCCTCCCTTCAAGACTGGCGGCTCTCATGATGACGAGCCGCCGGCTGTTATGGGTCATTGTTTTTGGAACCAATCGGGCCATACGTATCCTTTGTACTTCGGATCTTCTTTGATCAATTTAGCGAATTCTTTCGATTTATAAGCGGCGATCAAATCTTTGACAAAAGGTTTGTCTTTGTCCTCCGGACGGATGGTGACGACAATCAAATAGTAATCAGGCGTTTTTTCTAAGGCGACGGCTTCGGTTAATTTTAACCCAGACGATAAGGCGAAGTTGCCGTTGATCAAGGCGTAGTCCACATCGCCCAACGCCCGCGGCAGTTGAGCGGGATCCAATGGTTTGAGAATGATGTTTTTGTGAAATTTGGCAATATCTTTTTCCGATGCTTTTGTCGGTTCGACATCTTTCTTTAGTTCTAAGAGGCCGAGCTGCTGCAGCATTGTCAGCGCCCGCGCTTGATTGACCGGTTCGTTCGGCAAGGCGATGGTCGTTCCGTCCCGAATGTCATCGAGGGACGTATGTTTTTTTGAATATAAACCGATTGGAACAGTCGGAATCGAGATCAGCGGATGCAATTTCATTTGATGTGTTTTGGCGAAGTTTTCAAGATACATTTGGTTTTGAAACACGTTGGCGTCAATTTCTTTCTGATCTAGTGCGATATTGGGCTGCACGTAATCATTGAATTCAATTAATTTCACTTTGTATCCTTTCTTTTCTAGATAAGGCTGAATGGCTTCGCGGATTTGATCGCTGTATGGACCGGCGGTGGCGCCGATCGTGATCGTTTTCTTTTCCTCTTGTGCCGAGGAAGAGGATGATGAGCAGCCTGTTGCTCCGAAGATCAATACAATAAGGGCGAATAGAAAAGAAAAACGCTTCATGAACGATTCCTCCTCATAAAAAAGGTTGGTCAATGCCTCAAAAAGGCAGCCCATTATCGGTTGAAAGCGAGGCTAGTGTTGCTTGACGGAACAGGCGCTTCGCTCATGCGAAACGTTTATCGCTTATCGATCCAGCGGGCGATCGAGTCGCCGACAAACTGGACGACCTGCACTAAGCAGAGAAGAATGATAATCGTTGTGATCATCACCGTGTTGTCGTATCGATAATAACCAAAACGAATGGCTAGATCCCCCACACCGCCGCCTCCGACAATGCCGGCCATCGCTGAGTAGCCGATCAAGCTGATCGCCGTAATGGTGAGTCCATGGATGATGCCGGGAAGAGCATCGGACAGCAGAACATCTTTGATAATCATCCACGGAGTGGCTCCTACGGCGGTAGCAGCTTCAATCACGCCTTTATCGACTTCCCGCAAAGCGGTTTCCACAATGCGGGCGAAAAATGGCGTGGCGGCCACGGACAGCGAGACGGCCGCTGCTGTTGGACCAATGGTGGTGCCAACGAGCAGTTTCGTCAACGGCAGCAAGGCGACTAGCAAAATGATAAATGGGATCGAGCGGACGATGTTGATTAGAAAACCGAGAATGGTTTGCAGTGGTTTGTTTTCCCAAAACAAACCGCGATCTGTCACAAATAAGAGCACACCAAGCGGAAGCCCGGCGATGACGGCGGCTAACAGAGAAATGCCCACCATGTACAACGTATCCCAGAACGCTTTTAATAGTTCTGGAGCCAGCGCTTCAAGCGGCACGATCGATCACCTCGACTCCTTTTGTCCGTTCGGCCATGTAGCGAATGGCGCGCTCGACTTCCTCTTCATCTCCGCTCAATTCTAACAGTAGCACCCCAAGCGGTGTGTCGTTGATGTACTCAATTTTTCCGTGCAAAATGTTCCCGCGCACACGGAATGTTTGCAGCGTGTCGGATAGGATGGCTTGTTCAGCGGCAGGCCCTTGGAACAAAATTCGCACTAACGTTCCGGTTCGCGCTTGAAGCAGACGTTCTGGAACATCTAGGCGCAGCACATGCTCAACGAACGAGCGGGTCAACGGCTGCTGCGGTTGGGTAAACAGATCGTATACGTGGCCGATTTCGACAATGCGGCCGTTTTGCATCACAGCGACACGGTCGCAAATTTCTTTAATGACTTCCATTTCATGCGTAATGACGACAATGGTAATGCCGAGTTCGCGATTAATTTGCTTGAGCAACTGCAAAATAGAAGACGTTGTCGCTGGATCGAGGGCGGATGTCGCCTCGTCGCACAACAGGACGGTCGGATTGTTGGCTAAGGCGCGGGCGATGCCGACGCGCTGTTTTTGCCCTCCGCTTAATTGAGACGGATAAGCGTCACGTTTATCCAAAAGTCCAACCATTTCTAGCAGCTCGTGGACGCGAGTTTCGATTTCGGTTTTTGTCTTGCCTGCCGCCCGCAAGGCAAAGGCGATGTTTTCAAACACCGTTTTGGAACGAATTAAGCAAAATTGTTGAAAAATCATACCGATCTTCAATCGCGCTTCGCGCAATGCGGCTCCAGACAAGGCGGTGATGTCGGTGTCATCGACGATGATGCGGCCGGATGTCGGTCGTTCTAATAAATTGATGCATCGGAGCAAGGTGCTTTTTCCAGCGCCGCTATGTCCAATGATGCCAAAGATTTCTCCGCTTTGGATGGAAAGGGAAACATGGTCGACGCCGACCACTTCTTTCCGATGGACGTTGTAGATTTTCGTCAACTGTTCAATGTCAATCATGTCGTTCCTCCTTTCAAATGGTCGGAGAAGGATGTGGATTTGTGTTTGCTTTTTTGGCGGTTGTCGTTCCATTGGAAATGGCTTGGGACGCAAACAATTCCAAGACAGCGTCTTCCATCGGCGGATTATGCAATCCCGCCCGAACGTCGCGGTAATATTGTTGCAACGGGTTGGAAAGCTGCAAGCTTTTGGCGCCGACGATGCGCATGGCCAAATCGACGACTCGGTTGGCGCTGTTTAAGGCGATATATTTGGCGGCTGCCAATTCCCGATCCATGAATGGGCGTTTTTCTGGAAGCGTATCCCATCGTTCGGCCACAAAATAAAGAAAATGTCGAGCTTGAAACAATTCCATGTCCATTTGCGCGATTTTTTGCCGAACGTGCGATAGATGGATGATCGGTTCGGATACGCTGTTCGGTTGATAGTGTAAGGCAAACGAAATGGCGTAATTTCTTGCCGCGATGGCCGTCCCTAAATAGCAGGCTGGAATATGCAAAAGCCACGCTCGGCTTCCTCCTCCTTTGACGAATTCCAATTGATCGAGTTCGACTAAAGCATCTTGAGGCAGTTCGACATGGTCGAAAATGACGTCATCGCTTCTTGTCCCGCGCATGGCGATCATGTTCCACGTTTGTTCAATGCGAATGCCGTCGAGTCGATGATCGACGAGGAAAAATCCGACTTTTCCCGTATCGGCGATCGTTGCGGTCACCAATGAGTAGTCCAAGGCTTCTGCCATTGAAGCAAATGATTTTCTTCCGGTGAGAATCCATTTTCCATCGCGTTTCACTGCCGTCGTGACCGGCTTTCCTCCGCGCGTCGGGCTTCCGGTTGCTTCTTCGGTGGCGAGCCGGTTGATGACCGCTTTTCGTTCGACAATTTCGCGGCAAAGCCATTCAAAGGTGCGCCGATTCCATGTGTTGCGTTCGCGAATGTCGTAGACAAGTCCCAAATGCCAACCGGCGCACAACCCGGTGGAAGCATCCCCTTGGCTAAGCCGTTCTTGAATGAGAATCAATTCATATAAGGACAACTCTTGCCCGCCGAATTGGTTGGGCACGGTCAACGACAAATAGTTCGTTTCTTTCAAACGGTTGAAATGCTCAAACGGAAACATCGCTTCTTCATCGATTTGCCGCATGTTCTGGCGAAATTGTTCTGCAAGCAGGGCCGCCTGGTGCAACAGTTGTTCGTGACGTTCCGTTTTCACAAACAGTTGTGATAAATCATTGGCTAATTGTGGGATGACATCGGGAAACGACAATGGAATCTCTCCTTTTCGATCGATGTTCGACGATTGGTCTTGATTTTTCGATTCCTCACACGCGGATCGACTTTGGCACCGGCAATCCTAAGTGGTCTCTCAATGTTGTTCCTTCATAGTTGCGACGGAATAACCCGCGTTTTTGCAAAATTGGGATCACATGCTCAACGAATGACTGCAGTCCATTTGGATAATATGGGAACATGAGATTAAACCCGTCCGCTGCCCCTTGGAGAAACCAGTATTCGAGTTGGTCCGCGACTTGTTCGGGAGTGCCAATGATCGTAAAGTGCCCTCGCGCCCCGGCGATTCGTTGGTACAATTGGCGAATCGTCAATCGTTCGCGGCGCGCTAGATCAATGATGAGTTGACGCCGGCTTTGGTTTCCATTTGTTTCTGGAATGTCGTCGGGAAGCGGATCATCCAGTGAGTAACCCGAAAAGTCGATGCCGCCTAAGTAGTCGGATAAAAACGCCAGCCCGACCTCTGGCACGATCAGCTCCTGCAATTGTTCATATTGCTCCCTTGCTTCCTGTTCGGTTCGGCCAATGTAAGGTGCTACGCCAGGCATGATCAAAATATGGTCAGGGTTGCGTCCGGCGCGTGCGGCTTCCTGTTTCACAGTTTGGTAAAACCGCTGGGCGTCAGTCAACGTCGATTGGGCGGTAAACACCACTTCTGCAACATGGGCGGCGAAACGGATGCCGTCTTGTGATGAGCCGGCTTGAATCAAGACGGGTTTTCCTTGCGGCGGACGCGAAGAGTTCAGCGGTCCGCGCACAGAAAAATGTGTTCCATGATGGTTCAATGGCCGCCACTTTTCTGCATGAAAGTAGATTCCGGATGATTGATCGCGAATAAGTGCCTCTTCGTCCCAACTTTCCCACAGACCGTTGACGACATCGACAAATTCACGCGCACGCTCGTAGCGCAGCCGATGTTCCAAATGAGCCGTTTGGCTGAAGTTGTACGCTTCTTCCTCATAGTAAGACGTTACGATGTTCCAAGCTGCTCGCCCGCGGCTAATATGATCGAGCGAGGAAAATTTTCGCGCGATGTGAAATGGTTCATTGTATGTGGTTGAAGCAGTGCCAGCCAACCCGATGCGATTGGTCACAGCTGCTAAAGCGGCGAGCAGTGTGAACGGCTCGAGCCGGACGATCTCGGCAGGGTGAGACAACGGCTCAATAGCGAGCCCGTCGCTGACAAACAGCATGTCCAGCTTCCCTTGTTCCGCTATTTCAGCAATGCGGCGAAAAAATGTGAAATCTTCGCACCATTCCGGCCGCACATCGGGGTGTCGCCATGCGGCGATATGATGGCCGACGCCCATGAGAAACAGCCCGAATTTCATTTGCCGCACACTCATGCCATTGACTCTCCTTTCGTAGATGACGGTGTCCAGACGTGGTTTGCAATAGGAACCTCTTTGTTGATCAAGCCGATAGCGCGCAAATCACCGGCTTGTTGTTGCAAATCACGATTAGATCCATACTTCCGTTTGTCGAAGGCGCTCGCGAACAAGAGGGATCACGGAAGTTCCTACTTGCTCGATCGTCTCTAAGTGAGGAAAGCCGCGCAACAATACGTAATCAAAGCCGAGGCTGATGAATTCAATCAGCCGATCAGCCACCTGCTCGGGAGTACCGACGAGTGCAATCGAGTTGCCCGACAGCACTTGAGTGAGCCCGGCCCATAAGTTCGGACCGATTTGGAAACGCCGCTCGGCGCTCGTTTTCATCAATTCGTGCAATCGTTTCGCACCAACCGAATCTCCCTTTTGAATCAGCTCGTCCTTTTTTCGTTTCGCTGACTCCGACAGATGGCTGACCAACGCATCGGCCTGCTCCCATGCTTCTTTTTCCGTTTCTCCCAACACGACTTGAAACGAGATGCTGTAACGCAGCGTCCGGCCATAATGCGCTGCTTTTTGCTTCATTTCCTGGATTCGTTCTTTCATCCGTTCGAACGTCTCGCCCCACATCATGTACACGTCCGCTTCTTTCGCCGCCACTTCTTTGGCAATGTCCGAGGCGCCTCCGAAATAAATGGGTGGGCGCTGTGCAGGTTTGGGGAACAGCGAGGCGTTTTCGAGACGGTAAAACCGTCCTTCATACGTGACGGAAGGGAGAGTAAACAGTTGCTTCAACAGATGGATGTATTCCCTCGTCCGTTCATATCGCGTATCATGGTCAAGAAAGTCCCCCTCAGCCGCTAATTCTTCTGGTGAACCGCCTGTCACGATATTGGGCAATGCCCGCCCATTTGTCCAACAATTGATCGTCGCCAATTGTTTGGCAAAAATAGCAGGTGAAGTGGCGCCAGGACGGGCGGCGAACAGAAGGTGCAATTTAGTCGTCCGCGCTGCCAGATAAGCAGCGACGGCCAACGAATCGAGGCAACCTGCGCCTGTCGGCAACAGCAGCGTGGAAAAGCCATGGGCTTCCGCTGCTTTCGCAATCGCCTCAATGTACTCGACTGTCGGTGGACGCTCTGGATTCTCGTCCGTTCCGGTCCAACTGTTCAAGTTCGTCGAATTGCTGCCAAGACCGACGAATGTGCTGTCTCCAGATGTCGGGGCCATCGTAATAAATTCAACCATGTTTCCTCCTCCTTGTGGTCGGGATGGATCATCATCACGGGATCGTCTTCAAAAAGAGAAAAGAGAACAGAGCGCTTTTCGCTTTGACCGTTGTTCGTGAACGGTCCTTGTCAGCTGGCGACAATCATTTCCGCCGGCAGCCGATCACTTGATGAAAGCAGACCATTCCGCCACCGCTTTTCGAATTCTCGGAACGGAATCGGCTGTTCCAACAAATAAAATTTGACTTGTTGCTCGACTGCTTGAGCGTAGGAGCGTTCACAAAACATATTTGGCGGGGAAGCGAAGGCGTCGGCTCCTTTTTCTTTGGCGAAACGGAGAACCGCGCTTCGGCGTCCCCCTTGCAACTGCTTGGCGATATTCGGATAGTCTTCGTACGTTTGCGAACTCGTGTGATAAAGGCGAATGGTCGCTCCTTCAATGATGGGGACAACGTTTTCCTGCTCATCGAGAACAAGGGCAATGATCATCAATGTTCCCTCCATATCATTTCCGAGTAATTTTATATGTTTAATAAAAATATAAAGGAGCTGCTTCCATTTGTAAAATTGAAAAAATAGAAGTGATCGTTCAAAAAATGTGAAGATCAGTAGAGCATCTGCCAGCACATTGATCAAGCAAAAAGCGAATCCATTTTTCCGTTGCGGGGTGGCTCGCTTCACTCGTAAACATCCGTAAGATGCCAACAGTCAGTCCATCGCGAAAATCGGCGATCGGTTGTGCCACCGTTCCTGCTGGAGGAGGAGTGACAGCAATCTTCGGCACGACAGCGATGCCAAGCGAAGCATGGACATAATATTTCAGCGCCAACATGTTGCTAATCTCGGTTTTGTATAAAGGTTGAATGCCTAACTCCACCAGGCGTTTTTCCAAATTGCGTCGAAATGGGCAGGCGGCGCTCGTTACAAGCAGCGGCTCATCGGCCAAATCGCGAAGATAAACGACAGATCGTTTCGCTAATGGGTGAGAGGCGGGAGAAAGCAGCACCACTTCTTCGGAAAACAACGGTTCAAAGCTCGCTCCTGCCATGGTTTCCGGTGTTGCACAAATGGCTGCATCGATGTCTCCCCGCTCTACCATGTCCACAAGCATTTGGTTGCTATGAATTTGGATTGTAAACAGAATGTTCGGATGCTTGTCCCGAAAGGCGCTGAGCCATGCAGGAAGACGGTGACTGGCTGTCGGCTCCATCACCCCGATGCGGACGAGTCCTCTTTCGCCATCAATGCATTCTTTCAATGTTTTTTGTAAATGGTCGAAGCTTTTGAGCAAAAATTCCCCTTTCTCGCTTAACAATTTGCCTGCCTCGGTCAATTGGAACGGTTTTCCTCGCTTAATGAGCGTGATGCCAAGCTCTGCTTCTAAGTTTTTGATATGAGTCGTCACAGTCGATTGCGCGTAGTTCAACTCTTCAGCAGCTCGCTGGAAGCTTTTGTGTTTGACAACCGTTTGGAACGTTTTAATGGTGCGTAAATCCATAGGGTTTCCTTCCCTTCTTGTTCCATCTTGATGAACAGTCTTTTTCTTGTCCGATCACAAAAAAGGCAGATTGTCCTTCAGCTGAAGTCAATCTGCTTTCATCATGACAGGAAGAGTAGGTGGGATGGGGTTAGTTTGTGAAACTTGGAATAGCAAGGCGCCGAATGGCAGAACCCAACTCTGATATGCTTTCATCGAGCCGACGCGTCAGTTCTTCGGGCAACGAGTATCCGCCTTCATGGAGGCGTTTCACCCATTGATCGACAGCGTACACGCCGCTCAAAATATAGCGTGCACCCAAGGCGGACAGAACAGGTTTCAATCCGTAGTCTATCGCGAGCAAATGGGCAAGGGAGCCGCCGATGAACAACGGAAGGACGACTTTGTGCTGCAATCCCTTTTGCGGCAGCAAATCCAAGTACGCTTTCAATATTCCTGTGTAGGAGGCTTTGAAAACGGGACTGGCAATGATGATGCCATGAGACTTCTCTACTTTTTGGTTGGCGGCTGCAATGGCGGGGCTGTCAAAGCGAGCCCGCACCAAATCATCGGCCGGCAAGTCGGCTACGCGAATTTGTTCGATGGCGAATCCCTTCTGCCGCAAAGCCTGTTCGGCATACTCAATGAGTCCATTGAGGCGGGACGTGGACGATGGGTTTCCGTTGAGAATAACGATATCAGGCATGGCAACACACTCCTCTATAATTCATATAGGAATACTTGGTTTTTCGATATCGTATCACGCAACAGATGATGTGTCAATCGCCTTTTTGCAAATTTCTCCATCTTGTGTGCAAAACGGTGATGGACATCTGTTCGCTAGAATGCGGCACCCGTTTTTCCCCTTCCGTTTGGCGTGCGGCGACTTTGCTGTGAAAGGGATTCCAAATAGTCATGCTTCAAGGTAAACTAAAAAAGGAATGATCAAAAAGGAAGGGGACGCATAGGATGCTTGGAGCCATTGAAGCCGGAGGCACAAAATTTGTCTGCGCCATCGGCGATGAACAAGGGAACATTCATGAGCGGGCGGTGTTTCCGACGACGGCGCCGGAAGAGACGATGGCGCACGTTATCGATTTTTTCCGCCCCCACAACGTGGAGGCGATCGGGATCGGGTCATTCGGCCCGGTTGATTTGCGCCCGGACAGCCCGACGTATGGGTACATTACGAGCACGCCGAAACAGGCGTGGCGAAACTTCGATTTTGTCGGCGCGATAAAGCAACATTTTCCCGTGCCGATCGGCTTTGACACGGATGTCAACGCGGCGGCGCTCGGCGAGCAGCGCTGGGGGGCGGCGCGAGGGCTTGACAGCTGCCTGTACATGACGGTCGGAACGGGTATCGGCGTTGGGGCAATCGTCGAGGGCCGCCTGTTGCATGGGCTGCTTCACCCGGAGATGGGCCACATGTTGGTCCGCCGCCATCCAGATGACACGTTTGCCGGCGTCTGCCCGTACCATGGCGACTGCTTGGAAGGGATGGCGTCCGGCCCGGCGATTGAGCGGCGTTGGGGGAAAAAGGGGGCGGAATTGGCGGACCGCCATGAAGTATGGGAGTTGGAAGCCTTTTATCTTGCCCAGGCGATCACCAACTACATCCTCATTTTATCGCCGAAAAAGGTGATCACGGGCGGAGGCGTCATGAAGCAGACGCACGTGCTGCCGCTTGTGCGCCGTCATGTGCAGGAATTGCTTGGCGGCTATATTCAGCACGAAGCGATTCTCGAGAAGATCGATGAGTACATCGTCCTCCCAGGGCTTGGCGACAACGCCGGCGTGGCGGGCGCGTTGGCGCTTGCGGCGAGGGCGATCGAATAGCAAGAACGGCCGTCTACCGTCTTCAATCAGGCGGTGGGGCCGTTTGTTTTTTGTTTGAAGGCAGGGGCTCTGACCGACTGTTCAAAAAACTCGTTCAAAAATCGACCTATTGGTCAAAAAAATATCGTTTTTGAGTTGCAAATCTGTATAACATTAGTTTATAATTAGTTTGACCATCCGGTCATGAGTGATATGGAGGCGAGGACAATGATCCATGCTCGACGGTTGGTGGAATGGCTGCAACAACAAGGTGTGCGCGCCGATTTAGTGAAACCGCGCGCGGTGTTGCCGTCGTATCGGCAATGGATGACAGCGAATGGGAAAGGAATGAGTGGCTGCCATGGATGAACGGCGCGTCCAATTTATTGAGGCGGCAATGAAATTGTTTGCCGAAAAAGGGTATCATGAGACGTCGATTCAAGATTTGGTCGAGGCATGGGGGATTTCCAAAGGAGCGTTTTATCACCATTTCGCCTCGAAGGAAGATTTGTTGCTGGCGGTGCTCCGCTACTACAGCGAAAAAATGGTCGCTGATTTCATGGCGGGCGGCGGGGAAGGGACGGAAAAAGAACGGTTTACTCGCCAGCTGGCCGCCCATTTTTCTCACATTCGCGAGTACAAAGACTTTTTGCGTATGATGATGTCGGAGCAATTGCCGAAAGTCAATCCGGAAGTGGAACGGTATATGTTCCGCCAGCATGGGCGCCTTTTTTTATGGTATTGCACCCGTCTGGCGGAGGTGTACGGAGAGGAAGTCGGTCCGTATGTGTATGATGTCGCCATGATGACCAACGGCATCATCCGACAATATTTGTTTTACTTCTTTTTTCGCGAGGAGGCGTTTGATGCGGACGCAGCGGCTCGTTTTCTCGTGCGCCGCATTGATGCCATTGTTGCTAGCTTTGCGGCCGGCGAGCGCCCGTTGTTGACCGAGGAGGCGCTCGTGCCATGGATAGAACTCGAAGAGCGCGAGCGCAAGCGCCAGCGGGAGCGGCTGGTTTCGGCGTTCGCCGCCGTCCGGGAGGCCGCCAACGGGCTCGATCCGAAGCAGGCGAACGATGTGCTTGAAGCCGTAGCGGCGCTGGAGGAGGAAGTGCTTGGGCGCAATGAGCCGCCGCGCGCCTATATCGTTGAAGCGCTGCTTTTGTATTTGCGCCATCAACAGGCGCCTCGACTTGCGTCGGCTTTGGACGCACTGAGCCAAGAAATGGAAGCGTATCAACGACTCAATGGATGGGAGAGAGAACCATGGAAAAAGCGTTAACAGTGCCAGCGAGCACCATTCGTCATCGTCCGTTGCTCATTACCGGGTTGATCATTGCCATGCTGTTTGCGGCATTAGACGGGACGATCGTCGGCACGGCGATGCCGCGCATCGTCGGGGAGCTTCACGGATTGGGGATTATGACGTGGCTGACGACAGCGTATATGTTGACGTCGACGACGGTCGTGCCGATCGCCGGCAAGCTCGCCGACTTATTGGGCCGTCGGATTGTCTATGTGAGCGGGTTGGTCATTTTTATGGCTGGTTCAGCGCTTTGCGGCATGGCGAACGATATGACCGAGCTCATCATTTACCGCGGCATTCAAGGACTGGGCGGCGGGATTATGATGCCGATGGCGATGATTGTCATCGGTGACGTGTTCACCGGCAAGGAGCGGGCGAAATGGCAAGGGGTGTTCGGCGGTTTGTACGGTCTCGCTTCAGTGCTGGGCCCGCAAATCGGCGGCTTTATCGTCGACCATTTGAACTGGCGCTGGGTGTTTTACATCAACTTGCCGGTCGGCATTCTCGCCACGGTGCTGATTGCGATGGGGTTAAGCAAATATAAAGCCGAAGGGCCGGTGAAATTTGACATCGCCGGGATGGCGACGTTGACGGCGGGCGTCGTCAGCTTGTTGTTGGGGTTGACCTTTGGCGGCGACCGATATCCGTGGGGGTCGTGGCAAATCGTTTCGTTGTTTGCGGCCGCGGTTGTCTTTTTCGCTTTGTTTGTTTGGGCGGAAAAACGGGCGGAGGAGCCGATCATTCCGCTTCGGTTGTTCCGCAATCGGACGTTTACGCTGCTCAATGGCATCGGCTTTTTCATGAGCGTCGGCATGTTTGGCGCGATTATGTTTGTGCCGTTTTTTATGCAAGGCATTGTCGGTGTGAGCGCCACCCAATCCGGGACGATTATGACGCCGATGATGATCACGATGATCAT
The DNA here is from genome assembly GCF_052906625.1 of Geobacillus sp. CCR. Classification (NCBI taxonomy): domain Bacteria; kingdom Bacillati; phylum Bacillota; class Bacilli; order Caryophanales; family Anoxybacillaceae; genus Geobacillus; species Geobacillus sp. CCR. Next base: position 46,700 of record NZ_JBREBQ010000021.1, read on the forward strand.
CGGCAGCGTCCTTGGCGGTCGACTGGTATACCGGATCGGGGTGAAGCCGCAGCTGATCATCGGCATGGCCGTTATGGCGTCCGCATTCGGGCTGCTTGGCACGATGGATGTCGAGACGTCGAAATGGACGGCGACGATGTATATGATCATTCTCGGTCTTGGCACAGGGCTCGTGATGCCGATTTTGACGCTCGCCCTGCAAGAAAGCTTTCCAAAATCGGAGCTTGGCGTCGTGACGTCTTCAAGCCAATTTTTCCGCTCGATCGGCGGGACGTTTGGGATGACGGTGCTTGGCGCCATCATGAACCACCGGTCGAGCGCCTTGCTTGACGAGCGGCTCATGCCAAAGCTCGAAGCGCTGCCGGCGCAGGCGAAAGGGCTTGTCGACCGCTTTGCCGGCATGATCCATGATGATCCGCAAGGGCTGTATTCCGTTCTGCTCAGTCCGGAAGCGATGGCCAAGATTCCAGCGCTGCTGCGCGACATGTTCGTGCCGGTGCTGAAGCAGTCGCTTGTCGACTCGCTGCAATCCGTCTTTTTGTTCGGGCTCGTGTTTATCGCTGTGGGCTTGTTGTTGGTGTTCGGTTTGAAAAGGATCACCTTGTCTGATCGGACCGAGGCGATGAAGCAGTTGAAGCAGGCAGAGGAGAAGGCCTAGCGGCATGCGAATGAAGAAAAGAAAACGGCGGACCGCGCCTCATTCGCTCAGGCGGCGGGCCGCCTTTCTTTTTGGCGGCGACGAACAAAACTCCCCCGGAGCGATGAGGCATCCGGGGGTGAGGTGCCAATGGAAGCCGGCGGCTCGCTCCGTGCGGCCCATTTCGCCAGGCGGTTTCGCATCGACGTGATGCCCGGCGCATGGCGGTTTCACGGTGACGATTCGCGATGGCTGGTTACGTTGCGCCCGCATCCGCGCTTTGGCCGAAGACGCGCGAGCGGGTGAGAAAGCGGACGCCTTCCGGGCCTTCGAGCGAAAACATGCCGCCGCGCCCCGGAACGACATCGATGATGAGCTGTGTATGCTTCCAATATTCGTATTGCGCCTTGGCGATGTAAAACGGGCAGCCGCCGATTTCGCCAAGCAAAACGTCGGAATCGCCGACGATCAACTCACCGAGCGGGTAGCACATCGGCGAGCTGCCGTCGCAGCAGCCGCCGGATTGATGGAACATAAGTGGGCCGTATTTCGCCTTTAATTTTTCAATCAATTTTAACGCCGCTTCGGTGGCGATGACTTTCGGTTCATTAGGCATCGGATGCACCTCCTTTCGCATCACGGTCAAAGACAGGCTCCTAGAGCAGCTTTGCTGGATTCGTCGAATGGAACGGTTGTTGCGTCGTTTTCCATTCCATCATCAAAAGGAGTTTGCGTGGTTTTGGCGGTGACGGATGCAACAGTGGGCAAAAGGCAGCGCGTCGGCGCTGCCTTTTGCCGTGGAAGAGCAGGTGGGCCAATGTTAGAACAAGCCAAGTTTTTTCGGCGAATAGCTGACGAGCAAGTTTTTCGTTTGTTGGTAATGGTCGAGCATCATTTTGTGCGTTTCGCGGCCGATGCCGGACATTTTGTAGCCGCCAAACGCCGCGTGGGCCGGATAGACGTGATAGCAGTTCGTCCAGACGCGGCCGGCTTGGATGCCGCGGCCGAAGCGGTACGCGGTGTTGATGTCGCGCGTCCAGACGCCGGCGCCAAGGCCGTACAGCGTTTCATTGGCGATTGAAAGCGCTTCGTCGTGATCTTTAAACGTTGTGACCGCGAGCACTGGGCCGAAAATTTCTTCTTGGAAAATGCGCATTTTGTTATGCCCTTTGAAAACGGTCGGCTTGACGTAATAGCCGCCGGCGAGTTCTCCTTCGAGCATGTTCCGCTCGCCGCCGATCAAGAGCTCAGCGCCTTCCTGTTTGCCGATGTCGATGTATGACAAAATTTTCTCGAGCTGTTCGGAGGAGGCTTGGGCGCCGATCATCGTTTCCGTATCGAGCGGATTGCCTTGCTTGATTTGCTTGACGCGCTCAAGCGCCCGTTCCATAAAGGCGTCGTAAATCGACTCATGGATGAGGGCGCGCGACGGGCATGTGCACACTTCGCCTTGGTTTAAGGCGAACATCGTAAAGCCTTCGAGCGCTTTATCGAGAAACTCGTCGTCTTTGTCCATCACATCAGCGAAGAAAATGTTCGGGGACTTGCCGCCAAGCTCAAGCGTAACCGGCACGATGTTTTGCGAGGCGTACTGCATGATGAGCCGTCCGGTCGTCGTTTCACCGGTGAACGCCACTTTCGCCACGCGCGGGTTCGAGGCGAGCGGCTTGCCGGCTTCTAAGCCAAAGCCGTTGACGATGTTGACGACGCCAGGTGGAAGCAAATCCTCGATGAGTTCGATGAGAACGAGGATCGACGTCGGCGTTTGCTCCGCCGGTTTCAAGACGACGCAGTTGCCGGCCGCGAGCGCTGGCGCGAGTTTCCAGGCCGCCATTAAAATCGGGAAGTTCCACGGGATGATTTGCCCGACGACGCCGAGCGGTTCTTTGAAATGATAGGCGACCGTGTCGTGATCGATTTCCGAAATCGTGCCTTCTTGCGCGCGAATGCAGCTGGCGAAGTAGCGGAAATGGTCGATGGCAAGCGGGATGTCAGCCGCCAACGTTTCGCGGATCGGCTTGCCGTTTTCCCATGTTTCCGCAACGGCGAGCATTTCCAAGTTTTCTTCCATCCGGTCGGCGATTTTGTTCAACAAACGGGCGCGCTCCGCTGGAGACGTGCGTCCCCATGCGTCTTTTGCCGCATGGGCGGCGTCAAGCGCCAGTTCGATGTCCGCCGCTTTTGAGCGCGGCACTTCGCAATACGGCTGTCCGGTGATTGGCGTGATATTTTCGAAATACTCGCCGTCGACCGGCGGCACCCATTTGCCGCCAATGAAGTTTTCGTAGCGCTTTTTAAATGTGACAAGCGCGCCTGGCTGGCCTGGTTGTGCGTAGATCATCCCCGATTCCTCCTTCATTTGAGTTTTTTTGTATTCGCTTACAAACGAAAGAATATTATAAAAATTCTTTCCAATGAATACAATATCATGGCTGGACAATACTGTCAAATCGAAAATGCCAATGCGGCAGTATAGATGGTGATGAGAAAAGGCGCCCCGCCGCTTTTGGGGCACCTTTGGTTGGCTTCAAGGACTTGAATCGACGGTTTGTCCATCAATCGACTTCCAGGCCTTCCAGCCAGCGGCTCGCGTAGACGCTGCAAAGATGATGGAACACTTCGATCGCCTCGTTCGGGTCGGCGGCGAAAAAGACGCTCGCTGCCGTTTCGTTTTCTTCGCGGACGAACTCAAGCAAAAAGTCGGTGGCGATCCGGTTGAACAAAAGAAGCGCACCGTAGGAGCGCTCAAGCTGGCGTTTCCGCTCGAGCGGGTCATCGATGGACAAAAACGGACGCTCATAGCGGGCCGTCATCTCTGACAGCCGGCGCTGGATCTTGCGCTGGGCGTCAGTGAGCATCGCCTCGATCGTCTGTGGCGATAGAAAGGTTTGCTCGCGCAGCATATAGCCCCAAATTTGCTTGAGCGCATGAGCCGATTCGCTCGCAAACGCGATGTTGCCGAGCAGATCGGCAACGTATTGGTCGTCGTCATCGGTTTGAATGCGCAGTTTCATAATGATTTCGAGCACATCGGAATGAATTTTTTCTTTCCGCCATGATTTCGTCAGCTCATGAAGCAAGACGGAAAGCGAGCGTGCCAATTCTTCTTTCGTCATGATCAGCCAGTCCTTTCCCAGCAACATCGTTCCCTTTCTCATTGTATCATGACGGCTGTCTGTATAAAGCAGATCCGTTATTTTTCCGAATTGACCGAGGAAAACGGCGGTTTGGGCGAAGGCCGGGAGCCCACCGTTTCATAGACGATGCATAGGTCTGAAAGGGATGTCGCTTAGCTGTCCGCTGCTGGTTATCGAGGTGCCAGTTGCTCAATGAAAAGAGTTGACGTATGATGGAGTCAAAAACGATAGAAACGATTGGGCCGGGCGGCATATGTCTGAAGAGAGGAAAGAAGGCAGCGTCAAAAGTTCTATGAAAACTCCACACGAGCCATCCCGTTGGGAATCGTAGGGCATTCTCAGAGCCAGATTCGCCCTTGACCAATACCCGCCAAAGGAAAGAAAGGGAGGGGAGAGAAGATGAAACCGGTTCGTTTGCGCGGTCATCATTTGCTTTGTGTACACGGGTTTCGCGGCATGGGCTACAGCCCGTCGTTCGTGGAAAAAATGTGGGAGATCGTAGCCCGCATTCGCGATGAACACGACGATTTCCCGATTGAAGTCGTCGCGGCGCTCGATGAGGCGTGCCTCGCCTGCCCGCATCATGGGGAGACAACGTGTGAAGCCGGCCCGAATTCCGATGCCCACGTCCGTTCGCTTGACGGAAACGTCATTCGCCATTTAGGCTTGGAGCCGGGCAATGTGTATTGGAAGTCTGAACTGATCCGGCGGACGGCGGAACGGGTCAAGCCGGATGATTTGGACGAGTTATGCCGCAACTGCTCGTGGCTGCCGTACGGCGTCTGCAAAGAAGGGATCGCCAACGTCCGCCGCGGCAATGTGGCGCAAACGTGAGGCAGAGCGGCCGTTTTCGGAAAAATCAAGGAGGAACGATGGAAAAACGGCGCTGTGCTGAACCATCATCCGTTTGTCAAGGCGGGGGGCTGTTGCAGCACCGTCTTTCCATTGACGAAGCACGGCGCCATCTGTTTTGAAGAGAGTCATGGCCGGCGATGGCGGCGTTTTGGGACGTTCGCGGAAATTTCTAAAAAATGAATAGTTCCATGGGCGGAAAAATGTGATATGATAAACAATTATAGAGACTTTCGACAGAAAGGGTCATGAACGATGAAAGTAGCTAAATTCGGTGGAAGTTCGGTGGCGAGCGCTGCACAATTCCGTAAAGTGGCCGACATCGTCAGCTCGGATATCGAGCGCCGCATCGTCGTCGTGTCGGCGCCGGGGAAACGGTACAAGGACGATGTGAAAGTGACCGATATGCTCATCCAGCTGGCCGAACAAGTTGTGGCTGGCGAGCCGCATGAGGAAACAATGGAAGCGATCGTGAAGCGGTATGCTGACATTGCCAATGAGCTGGGGCTGGAAGCCGACGGCTTTTTGGCCGAGCTTGTCGATGACTTGCAGTCGAAAATCAGCGCCTATCGAAGCGAGCCGCCTCGGTTGTTTGACGCCATTAAAGCGAGCGGCGAAGACCATAACGCAAGGCTCATGGCGCTCTATCTGCAAGATTGCGGGCTTGAGGCGAGCTACGTCAGCCCACTTGAAGCCGGCATTATCGTCACCGATGAGCCGGGCAACGCCCAAGTGCTGCCGGAGTCGTACGACAAACTGAAGCAGCTGCGCGAACGTCGCGGCGTTTTGGTCATCCCGGGATTTTTCGGCTATTCTCGGTCGGGCCATATCGTCACGTTCCCGCGCGGCGGGTCGGATATCACGGGCTCGATCGTCGCCGCGGGCGTCAAAGCGGACGTGTACGAAAACTTTACCGACGTCGACTCGATTTATTGCGTCAATCCGTCGATCGTCGCTGATGCCCGCAAGTTGAAAGAAATCACGTACCGCGAGATGCGTGAGCTGTCGTATTCCGGATTTTCCGTCTTTCATGACGAGGCGCTTGAGCCGGTCTATCGCGCCGGCATCCCCGTTTGCGTAAAAAACACAAACAACCCGGCCGCTCCAGGCACGTGGATCGTCGCCAAGCGCAATCATATCGACGAACCAGTCGCCGGCATTGCGAGCGACACTGGCTTTTGCAGCATCAACATCAGCAAATACTTAATGAACCGTGAGATTGGCTTTGGCCGGCGTGTGCTGCAAATTTTAGAAGACGAAGGCATCTCCTACGAACATACGCCGTCCGGCATCGACAACATGTCGATCATTTTGCGGGCAGATCAACTCGTGGATGGAAAAGATGAGCGCATCCTCGCCCGCATCCGCGAGGAGCTTGCCGTCGATGAGGTGACGATTGAGTACGGCTTGGCGCTCATTATGGTCGTCGGCGAAGGGATGGAAAAAACGATCGGGATGGCGGCGAAAGCCACGACTGCGCTCGCCAACGCCAACATCAACTTGGAGATGATCAACCAAGGTTCGTCCGAAGTGAGCATGATGTTCGGCGTCAAAGAAGAAGTCGTCAACGAGGCGGTTCGCGCCTTGTACAACGCCTACTTCCAACAGGCAACCGTAAGCCCCCTTTCCTAACGCGAAACAGGCGTCCGAAACTCGGGCGCCTGTTCTTATGTACCGAGAAGCCCCCGCTTTCACGCGATCAGCCGAAGGGGGGAATGAATCAGCGTCTTCCATCATGGATGTCCCCCAACGCCGCTCAAAATATCTTGAAAGAAGGACTTCGTTGGAACAGCCAAGTCACAGGGACAGACGGGAATGGTCTGGCTGGCAGTCTGCCTTATGGCAGGTGTCCCCGAGAATCTCCCATCTCTAAGCGTTTGCGTAGGTGGGAGAACGTTCAAGCGCTCTAGGCCAAGCTTTCTTCTTTTTTCGCTGGTTGGCGTACATAAGAGCGGCATGTTCGGAAAATACTACCAATGTACGTCAAAGAAAGCGGAAGGGAGGAAGAACGAATGCGGCAATGGCTAGGAATGGCTGTGCTTGTCGCCGTTTTCGCTTCGTTTCCGGCTGGGGCGGCGGCCATCAGCCGAAGCGAGCTTGAGCAGTACGCTGAGAGCGTCGGCTGGACAGTGAGCGACCTGTTGGCTTATTTGGATCAATACGGCTTGACAGCCGCCGATTTTCGCACCATGGATGAGATGAAACAATGGCTCGGCACGCCCATCACTGACGAGCGGCTTCATGCCGTTCTGCGCCGGCACGGGCTGACGATTGAGGAGCTCGAGGCGCTGCTTGGCCAGTTTGGCGAAACGGTGCAAGACTACACATTTGTCGAAGACTTGGACCGGGCCATCCGTTTTTACTCGCAGCACAACGCCGCCATGCAGCAAATCAACGACTTGCTTGGGGCGCTCGGGATGACGGAACAAGAAGTGCGCGCCCTCACCCGCCATATTGCCTCGCTTGACGACCCGCAGTTAGCTGGGCGGCTGGCGGCGCTTCGTGAACGGCTGCGTCCGTTTGCGGAGATGGAAGGGCCGTGGACGGAAACAGAGCGCCGCAAACTGCGGGCGATGTGGGAAGAGGGGCTTCGCTTGCTTAAACTTGAGGCGGACGAGCCGGACATAAAGGCGGCCGGAGCGGAGCCGATCCGCATTCGATTGTACAACCGCCAAGGCGAGGAGGTCGCCGATATCGCCATAACGCGGGAGATGTTGACATCGGGCTACATCGTCCGCGCGGGGGAGAAAGGCATTGACGCGGGGCTGCTCGCTGTAGAGATGAAAGGAAAGATGTATGGGGAAAAACTGCCGGAGACGGCGTCGCCGTATTTGACCTATACGCTGGCCGGACTGATGCTCGCTTCCGCCGGGTTCCTTCTTTACCGGCGGGTCGGGCGGCTGAAAGGGTGAAGGAATGTGAACGGCAAGCCTGCGCAGTTTTCGTGGGGGCGCCGGGCCGCCCAATGGGCGGCGCTGGCGGCGATCGTCATCGGGGCGGCGATGGCCGGTTGGAACGGCTATTGGTACACCGTCGGCTGGATGGCGGTCAAGCGGGATGCTCCTGCGCCTTCCTCACCGCCGGCCGCAAGCCTTCCAGCGGAACGTTCGGCGCAAAAAGACGCACCGCTTGGCGTCTATCTTGGTGAACTCGCCATCCCAAAGCTCGGGGCGGCGATTCCCGTGTATGAAGGCGTCCGTGAACAAGAATTGCGCCGAGGTGTCGGCCATTATCCAGCGAGCGATTGGCCGGGGGGACGAGGGCATGTCGTGCTATCCGGGCACCGCGATACTGTGTTCCGCCGCTTTGGCGAGCTTGAGATCGGCGATGCGCTTATCATTCGGACGGATCGCGCCGCCATCCATTACCGCATCGTCAACATCCGCATCGTCGATGACGACGACCGGACCGTTTTGGTCGAGAAAGCGCGCCCAACGCTGACGGTGACAACGTGCTACCCGTTTCGCCTCATCGGCCGCGCTCCGAAGCGCTGCATCGTCACCGCCCGCCCGGTTCGGGTTGATGCCCTGGCGTTTCCAAGAGGATGATCCACTTGCCTGCAGGAAGGCAAACAAAAAGGCTGGAAAGTGCGCTCTCCAGCCTTTTACCTTTTCCGTTCCTGCGGCGCCTTGGCATCGATTCGCTCATGCATTTGCTGGCGAAACTCTTGAAGCAGCGCCTCGCCTTGCAGCCCTTTCTTGACAAGGCCGGCCAGCACGACTTCCGCCAAATGGGTGCGCCGCGGGATCATCAGCCCTTCCATCAAGACGCTAATGTGGCCGTTCATTTTCGTGATCGAACGGACGGCGACGAGCATGTTGGCCGGGTCGTTGCTCGTGTGGGTGATCGTCACTTGCAGTTGAAACTCTGGACGCCGCTGCAAGCTCACAAACATTGGCTCATAGTCGTCATCCAAATACGCCTCCACGAGCCAGCGGTTTTGCCCGTCTTCTTTGTTGATGATCAACCCGTCAATAAACGGGATGTCTTGGCGGTGCATGTCGTCGTCGATGACCGAGAGCCCGACAAGCTTGAACGTTTTCATCTCGTCCACCTCGTTACTGTTGTCTTATCCAAGATTATAGCACAGGCGGACGAGGGAAGAAAAACGGGATGCCGCCCCTCCTGCTGAAAAACGATCTGCATATTTTCCGTCGGATGGCAAAAACGCCATTTTGCCCCGCCATTGTCGACGAAGATTTCGCCTTTTTCGCTGAATTGTATCCATAGAGTGCGCCAAAAAATGCAAAAATCGTGATTTTACGACCCAAAACGAGATTCGTTATCATAAAGGTGCGGTGGAGGAAAGGGGGGATGCGCCAACACATGATCAACCAAGTCGTGTTGGTCGGCCGGTTGACGAAAGATCCCGAGCTTCGCTACACGGCCGAAGGGGCTGCCGTCGCGACTGTCACACTGGCGGTGGCGAGAAATTTCCGCAACGCGGAAGGGGGGATTGACGCCGATTTCGTTCCATGCGTTTTATGGCGGAAAACAGCGGAACATACCGCCAATTATTGCCGAAAAGGATCGATGGTGGCGGTGACGGGGAGAATCCAAACGCGCCGCTACGATAAAAAAGACGGTCAACGCGTCTATGTCACCGAAGTCGTCGCGGAGTCCGTCCAATTTCTCCACTCCGGAAAGAAACCAGAATGGCCGGAGCACGTATAGTCGTTTCCCCATACATGCCTTTCAAAGCGAATCCCCAAGAGAAAGAACGTGTCCCCAAACACTCCCCAACGGATGGCGCTAGCACGTCGTTGTTAGCGCTTTTTTTCAGCATGAGGGGAGCTACATGAGCTCGGAGCACTCTTTTACGATCGTCACGATCATCGTTTCGACATGTTTTCGCTTTTTATCCGGCAGCTTCGCGAGCGTGTACACCGCTTCGCTCATCTCTTGGTTATGAAGCAAGTAGTCCAACGCCGCGAGCACCGTTTCGTGCACGTCCGCCGTTCCGTATATGTCTGTCACTTCGCGCAACAGCTCGCGTTGGCGCGTTTCGCCGCCAAGCAAAAAATCGGCGCTGACATCAAACAGCTGGCATAGCTTCTCAAGCGACTGCACATCTGGAAGCAAGCTGCCGTTTTCCCATTTGCTGATTTGCGAACGCGACACGTTCAGCTGCTCGGCCAGCTCTTCCTGTGTCCAGCGCCGTTCTTTTCGCAATCGTTTGAGCGTTTCCCCAAGGTTTGTCATCGTTTGTCACCACGCTTTTCATCATTACTCTTTAAAGATAGAAAAGCGCGGAGGTAATGGTTGTTCCTTTTTGGACCATTTATTTCTTCGTTTCCAAATTAGAACATATTTGTCGATTATTCTGTCGTTCGGCCTCTTTTTTGCCCAGGAAGCACATAGTACAATTAGTTAAAAATGGGAAATTTATAAGCAAAAAGAGGGGGTCAAGGTGAACATCTATCTTGCCGATTTTGTCATTTGTGAACGAAACGGGCAGAAGCATACGCAAAAACTGTACCATATCTATATTAAGGAAATGAAAAATCCGTTTTCCGTTCGGCTGAAAACGATCGCCCCGGCCAGTTTCACCGATTCGCTGCGCTCGCTGAAAAACGAAGGTGGACGGATGCGTTTTGCATCGGAAGGCGAGGCGCTGTTTCGCACGATCACGTGCTCGTCCGAAGCTCAGCTCTATTTTGTGTTTAAATGCACGAGCCAGTTGTACATGTTCATCGTCAAGCTCGACCTTCGCCAAAAAAAGTTTACCGTCGCCCTCTACGAGTGGAACGAACCGAAGCAAAAATACATCCCGATCCGCGTTGACGAATGGCTGGCGATGGAAAAACAGCTCATTTATGAAGTGCTGCAGTCGATTTACCTTGTCGATGATCGGCGTGTGTCGCACTTGTTCGCCAATCTGTCGCGTCCGAAACGGGGAACACCCCATTCCGGTTCATGATCTTCTTTCTTCTCCCAATGGAAAAAAGCATTTCCTTTCATGGCTTTCATACGATATACTGAAAATATAGAACATTGCCGCGCCTCATCTTGAACATCCACTCAGGACAAGACGACAACAAACGAAAGGGGCGGCGAAGGGAGAGGACGCGTCCGTGAAACCGAATCACGCCTTCTTTGCCGCTGCCATGGTTTCGTCCTTTTTTCTTGCCCCGGATGACAGCCAGGCGGCGGAATGGAAAAAAGGCATGAGTTCCCCCGAGATTGCACAAATCCAGCAGCGTTTAAAGGAACAAGGCTTTTTTACATACCCAAAAGCGACCGGCTACTTTGGCGCCATCACCGAAGAAGCGGTCAAGGCGTTCCAACGGGCGATGAACCTGCCGACGACCGGCATCGTCGATGACGCCACCTACGCGAAGCTCAAAAGCGCGCCTGCGTCAAACGACACGCTCGCCATCGGTTCCCGCGGCGCGGCCGTCCGCGATTTGCAGCGCTGGCTGAAGCAGCTCGGCTATTTCCGCTATCCGCAAATCACCGGCTACTATGGCGCGGTGACCGCCGATGCGGTGAAGCAGTTTCAACGGGCGAACGGGCTTCCCGCCACCGGCCGGGCGGATCGTGGGACGCTTGAACGGCTGAAGCAAAAAGCAACAAGCCAGCCAGTGGAGTCGTCTGACGTGTTGACAATCGGTGATCGCGGCGACGACGTCCGCAAGCTGCAGCAGCAGCTTAAACAACTCGGCTACTTTACCTATTCGGACATCACCGGCTACTATGGGGTGCTGACCGCCGACGCGGTCCGCCGCTTTCAACGCGACAACGGCCTGCCAGTGACCGGCGCGGTCGACAACCAAACCGTTGCCCGCCTCGCGAGCGCAGTAAAAGCGAAAACGACCTCCCCTGCACCGATCGAACGCGAGCGTCAAGCGGTTCGCCTCTCAATCGGCGCGCTCGGCGACGACGTCAAGCGCATTCAGACGAAGCTCAAAGAGCTCGGCTACTTCTGGACGGACATCACCGGCTACTACGGAACCGCCACCGCCGATGCCGTCCGCCGTTTTCAACAAGCGGCCCAACTCCCCGCAACCGGCGTTGTGGACGGCGAAACATACGAGCGCCTGATCGGACAAGCCCCTGCGGCGAAGCTGGACGTCATCGAACTCGTCGCCGATGCGGCTGAGCTGCTCGGAACCCCATACGTTTGGGGCGGCGATGCGCCGGAAGAGGGATTTGACTGCAGCGGGTTCATTTTTTACCTTTTCCAGCAACAAGGCATCGCCGTGCCGCGCACCGTCGCCTTGATGTGGAATGCAGGCGCATCGGTTTCCGCCCCGGAAGTCGGCGACATCGTCTTTTTCGCCACGACCACGAATAGCCCGTCGCACGCCGGCATCTATATCGGCAACGGCCAGTTCATCCATAGCGGCGCTTCGACCGGCGTGACGACGAGCCGCCTCGACCAACCGTATTGGAAACAGCGGTACTTGGGGGCGAAGCGGTTCTTTTAGCATGCTATATAGATGCAACGAAGAAGTTTACCATATCCTTGACGGAAAAGCGGTTTATCCCTTTTCGACTGTCGCAGGCAAGCCACAGGCTTCTCCGTCACGCCTTGGCGTGACGGAGGACCGAACAACCGCCTGCTTCACAGACTCATATATGTGTCTGTGAAGCGGCGTTGTTCGGTCGCCCGACAGTCGATCAAACGCCCGCTAAAAGCTGCAAATGGTAAAGCTTCAAATTGCATCTATATATATAGAACGACACCGATGACCAAAATGAGGAGGAAAACGAAGATGAAACATGCATTCCAAATGGCAGCCGCCATCTGCCTCGCCGCCGCCATCGCCCTCGGAGGAAATGGGCAAACGGTTGACGCCGCCGTCCAATGGGGGCAAGTCCAATGGAAACAAGGCATGATCGGCAAAGTCGTCATTTTGCGCGACACGCCCCTATACCGCTTGAACGGAGCAGCATGGCAGTCCGCCATGACGGCGAAACAAGGGCGCGAGTATCGCGCCTACAGCCAAAAACGGGCAGGCGGCGCCGTCTATTACAGCCTCGGCGGCGGACTGTATGCCAAACAAGGGGATGCCATCCAATACGTGCCGTTCACCAAAGACGAACTTCTCGCCCTTGTCGCCCGCTCATTGAAAGGGCAATACATTCTTCAGGCAGGAAATGAATCCGTCCCGTTCGTCATTGAGCGGCAAAAAGGAAATCGTCTGTTCGGCTGGTATTTATACGGCCAAAATATGTCATTGCCGCTTGAAGGCCGCATCGACGGCGCCGCGGTGACACTCTCCATTTATTTCAACGACAATGCCGAAGCGATCGCCGACTCGATCTCTTACTTGAAAGCGTACAACGTGCCGAAGGAAGAGATCGAAAAAATCGCCGAACAGCTCGCCAACAGCGGCGATTACGCCATGCAGCTGCAATTTTCCATCACGAACAGCCCGGAACAATTCGCAGGACAGTTCCGCTTTCTCGATTTGTACCTGAATGACCGCTATGACGTCGTCAAAATGACGCTTGGCCAACCGATGGACGTCACGGTGAAGAAAAACGATTGATGTTTTTGCACAAAATGTTTGCCAACCAAAACCATCAAACTGCCAAAATATTGTTCTAAATTTCTGTTACAGGCATATTCATATCAATGTCGTCATCGATGGAAATAATTTCAATGGCATATTCTCTAAAAAAGTTGTATTTAGGGCTAGAATTTAGAAGAAAAATGTATTATTATAGGAGACGTAGAACATTAAGGAATGATGTGAAAGTGCTAGCACTGGATGATAGCCTTGCTAATAAGTCTATCATCTGGACACACAGGATGATCTTGGTTCATGTTAGCACCTTTTAGGCAATGAATCTACTAAACGGCAGCCGTTTAGGATCATTGTCTTAAAGTTTCATAAAAACGAAGGGGGATTTTGGGCTTTATGGACAAAAAGAAAGCAGTCAAACTCGCCACAGCCAGCGCTGTAGCAGCGAGCGCTTTCGTCGCAGCCAACCCGCATGCTTCCCAAGCAGCCACGGACGTTGCGACGGTCGTCAGCCAAGCGAAAGCGCAAATGAAGCAAGCGTACTATACGTACAGCCACACGGTAACGGAAACGGGCAAACTCCCGAACATCAGCGACGTATATGCCGCCTACAACAAAGCGAAACAAGCGTATGCAAACGCGGTTGCTGTCGTGAACAAAGCCGGCGGCGCGAAAAAAGACGCGTATTTGGCTGACTTGCAAGCTACATACGAAACGTATGTATTCAAAGCCAATCCGAAATCGGGCGAAGCGCGCGTGGCTACGTACATCGACGCTTACAACTACGCAGTCAAGCTTGACGGTCTGCGTCAAGATCTGGCGAAAGCTGTCGAAGCAAAAGACTTGAAAAAGGCAGAAGAGCTCTACCACAAAATTTCGTACGAGCTCAAAACGCGCACGGTCATTCTCGACCGCGTCTACGGCCAATCGACGCGCGAACTGCTTCGCTCGCAATTCAAAGCCGAAGCGCAAAAACTGCGCGACAGCTTGATCTACGACATCACCGTTGCCATGAAAGCGCGTGAAGCGCAAGACGCTGTCAAAGCCGGCAACTTGGACAAAGCGAAAGCCGCGCTTGACCAAGTCAACCAATATGTATCGAAAGTAACCGATGCGTTCAAAGCTGAACTGCAAAAAGCAGCACAAGACGCCAATGCGGCGTATGAAGCGGCGTTGACGCCGAAGGTTGAGAGTGTAAGTGCGATTAACTCTAAAGAATTAGTTGTTAAGTTTAATAAAGCTATTGATAAGTCAACAGTTATTGCTGATCCTGCTAATGGTACAGTAACAACAGCTATTACTGTTAGCCGTACAGTAACCGATAGTAACAATCCTAACAAAAACGTAACGAGTGTTAAAGGATTGTTAAGCGAAGACGGAAAAACTTTGACACTAACAGCAGCAGGTGGAACTTACTTTGATGGAAACTATACGTTAACTATTGCTGATTCAGTAAAATCTACTGATGGAAAAACTTTAACTGCTTACGCAGGTACATTTACTGCGAAAGATACAGTTGCTCCATCTGTAACAGGTGTTACTTTTAATACAGTTACAGGCAACATCGAGGTTACTTTCTCAGAGCCGTTAGTTGCTAAACCTGAGGTGGTTCGTGTTAACGGTCAACCTATCGTTGCTACAGATATAACCTTAAGTGGAGACGCCAAAAAGATTACTTTTGCTAAGCCATCATTTGTAGCAGCTGGGTCTTCCGCTGAGGTTTATGTAGCAGGTGCACAAGATGCAGCAGGAAATTTGTTAACACCATTCACTGGCTCAGTTACTATTACAAATGACGCTTCTGCACTGCAAGTAACATCTATTACGCAAATTAGCTCTAATAAATTGAAAGTAGTATTCAATAAATCTATTGCGAGCGACAATACTGTTATTGATGGTGCTCTGAGTGTGATTATCGACGGCAGAACAGTAGGTGCAAACGATGTAACAGCTGCTCTTGATACAACTGATACTGCTAAAAAAACTGTTATTGTAACATTCAGCGGTTCATATGTTGCACCTAACTACTTCTATGGCAACACGGCATCAAAAACTGTAACGTTAGTATTTGCTGATAACGTAATTACAGATGTATTCGGCAAAAAGCTTGCTGCTACAACTCAAAGTGTTACAATGACTAAAGATGTTACTGGTCCTAAATTTGTATCCGCGAAAGTTGGAACAACAAACGGAACTATTGAAGTAACTTTAGATGAGGAAATTGGATCTGTAGATGCTAGCAAGATCACTGTACGTAAAGATGGTGTGGCATTAAGCCAACCAGTAACAGCAGCTAAGAAAGGTTCGTCTAACGGTGATGAAAAAGTATTAGTAATTACGCTTAACAATGCTGATTTGTCTAGTGGCCAATTAGTCGCTGGCACTTATTCAGTTCGTTTGGATGTAGGTGCTGTTCAAGACGTTCATACTAATAAAAACGATGTGATTACTACATCTGTAACTAAAGATGCGGCTACGGCAGATTTGACAGCTACTATTGCTAACCAAGTAGTTTCTGGTACTCCAGTTCCTAACGTTTTTGAAGTAACATTTAATCAAGATGTAACTGCTGCTACAGCATTAAATCCTGCTAATTACACATTGGATGGAGCCGTTTTACCAAGCGGAACCGATATCTATTTCAAAAATGGAGCTCCGAACAGAACGGTAGTTATCGTATTGCCAGACAACTCAGTCAACATTGGTTCAGCTACTACACCGGCAAATGCTGTACTGGCTGTTAAAAATGTTCAAACTTCAGCTGGTAAAACAGTTGTTGCTACATCTGGAATTGTAAAAGTAAAAGATAACACACCAGCTACGTTACAAAGCGCAACATTAATTGCAAATAACGTTCTAAAACTTACTTTCAATGAAAATATTAGTGCAACATTTGATAATGTTGCTGACATCTTAGATAACATTCAAATTTCTAACGGTACTAGTGTATTTACAGCAGGAGATGCTGGAGCAACTGTATCTGTATCTGGAAAAGATTTGGTTATTACTATCACTCCAGGAACATCTAACTGGTCTGCGGTAACCTCTGCATCTACAGTAACGGTTAAGACCCTTAGCAATGGTGATGGAGATATTACAGATGTGAACGGTGTGAAAGTTAAAGGCGATGTTTCTGTAACATTGTCGAAATAATATTCTTTTTGCTCTAAAAGGTGTCCCAAAAACAACGGGACACCTTTTCTTGTACGCCCGGCATGGGTACGACGCTATAGGGTAAAAGTCCCGAACGGGGGCCAGCGAGCGCCTGCCGTTAGCTGAAGGCAAGGGATTCATCGCGAGGTGGAATCTGAAGGAAGCTGGAGGCAAACACTCGACCTGAGGTTCCTCTGTTGACAACAACGATTTAACGAATGGTTCATCACCAAAAGTTGTACTTGCACCTGTCATGAAAGTATGTTAGCTGTTTCTAGCCGAACCCGCAATGCAAAACGCTGGATATTTCTGTATCCGTATCCCCGACGTTTCATCAGCTTGATCT
>NZ_JBREBQ010000022.1:0-58284 GCF_052906625.1 Geobacillus sp. CCR
CCCCCTCAAGATGAGATTTCCCACCGCGCAAAGCGGGTAAGATCCCTCGAAGATGACGAGGTCGATAGGTCCGAGGTGGAAGCGTGGCGACACGTGGAGCTGACGGATACTAATCGATCGAGGGCTTAACCAAGAAAAGCGCAGGCGAGCGGGTCGCCGCGACGGGCAAATGTTCTTCGCCTGCAGGGATGTTCACATCCCGAAGGCGAAGGTTATTTGACCCCGAGCGGCGGCGAGCCGGAGCTGGACAATGCGAAAAGCGCAGGCGAGCGGCTTCTTCCTGAGCACGGTTATCTAGTTTTGAGGGAATGAAAAAGTCTTGACAACAGGTCAACTTTCCTTATAACAAGACTTGTCCATTGTTGCCTAGTGGCTATGGCGGAGGGGAAACACCCGTTCCCATCCCGAACACGGAAGTTAAGCCCTCCAGCGCCGATGGTAGTTGGGGCCAGCGCCCCTGCAAGAGTAGGTCGTTGCTAGGCAAAATGGAAAGCACGTCTTTTCTTTCCTTGGAAGAAAAGGCGTGCTTTTTCATTTATTCGGCTGCTTGACGTTTTATTGTCCAAAAAAACGGATATTCTATAGTTAGTTTTCCTTCTTTGGTCACTCTTGAAATTTTCCGTAATACATTGTATAGTAAGAGTAAGGTCAAATATAGTCAAAGTCAACAAATAGGCAGTGGGGTGTCCTGGTCAGCGGACGGCCCATCGCCAGGCAGCTTGGTTGTAAGGAAGGTGGTAGGTAGAGTGCCGAACATTTCCGACATCATTGAGCAATATTTAAAGCAAGTGCTCAATATGAGCGACCAAGATATCGTTGAAATTAAACGAAGCGAAATCGCTAATAAATTCCAATGTGTTCCGTCGCAGATCAACTATGTCATCAATACGAGGTTTACCCTTGAAAGAGGGTACATCGTCGAAAGCAAGCGCGGTGGCGGTGGGTATATCCGCATTATGAAAGTGAAGACAAAGAGTGAAGCACAGCTTATTGACCAGCTGCTCGAGCTTGTCGGCCACCGCATCAGCCAATCGAATGCCGAAGATGTGGTAAAACGTCTCGTTGAAGAAAAGGTAATTTCGGAGCGGGAAGCGAAAATTATGTTAAGCGCTATGGATCGTTCTGTTTTATATATCGATTTGCCCGAGCGGGACGAACTGCGGGCCCGCATGTTAAAAGCGATGCTGACGTCGCTGAAATACAAATAGGGGGAGGGGGAGGCATTGATTTGCCAAGAATGCAAGCAGCGGCCGGCCACGATGCACTTTACAAAAATTGTAAACGGAGAGAAAACGGAGTTCCATCTTTGCGAGCAATGTGCCAGAGAGCATGGCCATATGTTTACGTTCTACGGCAATGATGATTTTTCACTCAACAACTTGTTGGCGGGGCTTCTTAACTTTCAAGCGCCGATGAAAGAGATGACGGCGAACGCGTTTCCGAACCCGGATGTACTTCAATGTGAGACGTGCCAAATGACATACCATCAATTCACACAAATCGGGCGGTTCGGCTGCGCTAACTGCTACCGGACGTTTGCACGCTACTTGCCGCCGATTTTGAAACGGCTCCATAGCGGCAATACCGCTCATTCAGGAAAAATTCCGAAGCGAAAAGGCGGCGTTCTCCATTTGCGCAAGCAACTTGCTATGTTGAAACAAAAGCTTCAGGAGCTCGTTGCTCGTGAGGAATTCGAGCGGGCGGCCGAGGTGCGCGACCAAATCCGCTCGTTGGAGGATGAACTGCGTCGACGCGGAGAGGGGGATATGTAAGCGGTATGTCGTTCGAGAAGTTTTTCAATACGGCGGTCAGCGCGTGGATGAGCCAAGAGGGGCCGGATTCGGACATCGTCTTAAGCAGTCGCATCCGACTGGCGCGCAACATCGTTGACTTTCGTTTTCCAACGCTGTTTAGCAGTGAAGAAGCGATGCAAATCGTCGCGTTGTTTGAACGGACGTTCGCCCATCGTTCTTACGGAGGGGCAGGCCGCTTCGAGTTGTTGAAAATGTCGGAGCTTCAGCCGATTGAAAAACGGGTATTGGTAGAAAAACACTTAATTAGTCCACATCTGGCTGAGGATTCGCCGTTTGGCGCTTGTCTGCTTTCGGAAAATGAAGAAATCAGCATCATGATCAACGAGGAGGATCATATCCGCATCCAATGCCTATTCCCGGGGTTGCAGCTTGCTGAGGCTCTCGAGGCGGCGAGCGAATTGGACGATTGGATTGAAGGGTATGTCAACTATGCCTTTGACGAGCGGCTTGGTTATTTAACGAGCTGCCCGACCAATGTCGGGACGGGATTGCGGGCTTCGGTGATGATGCATCTTCCGGCGCTTGTGCTGACGCAGCAAATTAACCGTATTATTCCTGCCATCAACCAGCTTGGGCTTGTTGTCCGTGGAACATACGGTGAAGGGAGTGAAGCGTTGGGAAATATATTCCAAATTTCCAACCAGATCACGCTTGGGAAATCGGAGGAAGACATTGTTGCTGATTTGCATACGATCGTTCAGCAGCTGATCGCCCAAGAAAGAGCGGCTCGTCAGGCATTAGTGAAAACTTTGGGCATACAATTAGAAGACAAGGTGTTCCGTTCATACGGCATACTGGCCAACTGCCGCGTCATCGAATCGAAAGAAGCGGCGCAATGTCTGTCCGATGTTCGCTTAGGGATTGATCTAGGATATATCAAGAACATCTCGCGCAACATTTTAAATGAGCTGATGATTTTGACGCAGCCGGGATTTTTGCAGCAATATGCCGGCGGGGCGCTTCGCCCTGAAGAACGGGACGTCCGCCGCGCGGCGCTGATCCGGGAGCGTTTAAAGATGGAGGAACGAAGAAAGATGGAGGGTGATGAACGATGATGTTTGGCAGATTTACGGAACGGGCGCAAAAAGTGCTGGCGCTGGCGCAGGAAGAAGCCATTCGCCTCGGCCATAACAATATCGGCACAGAACATATTTTGCTCGGCCTCATCCGCGAGGGCGAGGGGATCGCGGCTAAGGCGCTCATGGCGCTTGGGCTCGGCCCAGATAAAATTCAAAAAGAAGTCGAATCGCTCATCGGCCGTGGCAGTGAAGTGTCGCATACGATCCACTATACGCCGCGGGCGAAGAAAGTGATTGAGCTGTCGATGGATGAAGCGCGGAAGCTCGGCCATTCATACGTCGGCACAGAACATATTTTGCTTGGGTTGATCCGCGAAGGCGAAGGGGTGGCCGCCCGCGTGCTGAACAACTTGGGAGTAAGCTTGAACAAAGCGCGCCAGCAAGTGTTGCAGCTGCTTGGCAGCAATGAGTCGATGTCAGGCCATGGCGGCGGTGCTTCGCACGTGAGCACTCCGACGCTTGACAGCCTCGCCCGCGATTTGACAGCGATTGCCCGCGAAGGGCGGCTGGACCCGGTCATCGGCCGCAGTAAAGAAATTCAGCGCGTCATTGAAGTATTAAGCCGGCGGACGAAAAATAATCCTGTGTTGATCGGCGAGCCGGGCGTTGGGAAAACGGCCATTGCTGAAGGGTTAGCCCAACAAATCGTCAATAACGAAGTGCCGGAAACGCTGCGCGACAAGCGGGTCATGACGCTCGATATGGGGACAGTCGTCGCCGGAACAAAATACCGGGGGGAATTTGAAGACCGACTGAAAAAAGTGATGGATGAAATTCGTCAAGCGGGCAACATCATCTTGTTCATCGATGAGCTGCATACATTAATTGGCGCCGGTGGGGCGGAAGGAGCGATCGACGCGTCGAACATTTTGAAACCGGCGTTAGCGCGCGGGGAGCTTCAATGCATCGGCGCGACAACGCTCGATGAATACCGGAAATATATTGAAAAAGACGCCGCGCTTGAACGCCGCTTTCAGCCGATTTACGTTGATGAACCGACAGTGGAAGAATCGATCCAAATTTTAAAAGGGTTGCGCGATCGGTATGAAGCGCACCACCGCGTTTCGATTTCCGACGAGGCGATCGTGCAAGCCGTCAAGTTGTCCGACCGCTACATTACCGACCGTTTCTTGCCGGATAAGGCGATCGATTTGATCGACGAGGCTTGCTCGAAAGTGCGCCTTCGTTCGTTCACCGCACCGCCGAAATTGAAAGAACTTGAACAAAAGCTCGAGGAAGTGCGGAAAGAAAAAGACGCGGCCGTGCAAAGCCAAGAATTTGAAAAAGCGGCGTCGCTGCGCGATATGGAACAGCGGCTGCGCGAAGAACTGGAGGAAACGAAACGTGCGTGGAAAGAAAAACAAGGCCAAGAAAATTTGGAAGTGACGGTCGAAGACATCGCCGCGGTCGTCTCGAGTTGGACCGGCATTCCAGTATCGAAGCTCGCTGAGACGGAAACGGAGCGGCTGCTCAAGCTGGAAGAAATTTTGCATTCGCGTGTCGTCGGCCAAGACGAGGCGGTCAAAGCGGTCGCCAAAGCGGTGCGCCGCGCCCGTGCTGGCCTGAAAGACCCGAAACGCCCGATCGGTTCGTTCATTTTCCTTGGTCCGACCGGCGTTGGGAAAACGGAGTTGGCCCGAGCCTTGGCAGAAGCGATGTTTGGCGATGAAGACGCCCTCATTCGCATCGATATGTCCGAGTATATGGAAAAACACTCGACATCGCGGCTCATCGGGTCGCCGCCGGGGTATGTCGGTTATGAAGAAGGCGGCCAGCTGACGGAAAAAGTGCGCCGCAAGCCGTATTCGGTTGTCCTGTTAGATGAGATGGAAAAAGCGCATCCGGACGTGTTCAATATTTTGCTGCAAGTGTTGGAAGATGGGCGGCTGACTGACTCGAAAGGGCGGACGGTCGACTTCCGCAACACGATCATCATCATGACGTCCAACGTCGGCGCCGATGCGCTGAAACGGAATAAGTACGTTGGCTTCAACATTCAAGACGGGAACCAGCAATACAAAGATATGAAAAGCAAAGTGATGGATGAGCTGAAAAAAGCATTCCGTCCAGAGTTTTTAAACCGGATCGACGAAATCATCGTCTTCCATTCGCTCGAAAAAGACCATCTGAAACAAATCGTCCGATTGATGGCCGATACGCTCGTGAAGCGGCTGAAAGAGCAAGACATTGATCTTGAGCTGACGGAGGCCGCCATTGAGAAAATCGCCGCCGAAGGGTTCGATCCAGAATACGGTGCCCGCCCGTTGCGCCGCGCCTTGCAAAAGCATGTTGAAGACCGTTTGTCCGAAGAATTGTTAAAAGGCACGATCGCCAAAGGGCAAAAAGTCGTCGTGGATGTCAAAGACGGGGAGTTTGTCGTATTGTCGAAACAGGCGGTCGTGTGAGGGAAGAAAAGGCATGCGGCAGCTTCCTGCCCATGCCTTTTTTTCGTTGGAAAACGTTACAGAAAGGGTTAAGATCGATGGCGAAGAAGAAAACGAAGTTCGTTTGCCAAGAGTGTGGATATGAGTCGGCCAAATGGCTTGGACGCTGTCCGGGATGCCAAACATGGAATTCGCTTGTTGAGGAAATTGAGCAGGAGAAACCGACTGTGCGCGGCGCATTTCTTCATTCGGAGCGGGCGGGTTCGGCCAAACCGGTCCCGATTACAGCCGTGGAGGCGGTGCAAGAGCCGCGCATGAAAACGAACAGCGCGGAGCTCGATCGCGTGTTGGGCGGTGGAATCGTCAAAGGTTCGCTCGTTTTGATCGGCGGCGACCCTGGCATTGGCAAATCAACGTTGCTTTTGCAAACATCGGCGCAGCTGGCCGCCGCTGGGCATCAAGTGCTGTATGTCTCCGGTGAGGAATCGGTCAAACAAGTAAAGCTGCGCGCTGGACGCCTTCGTGCGGAGTGCGATCGGCTGTACGTGTTGGCGGAAGCAGATTTGGAATACATTGTGGCAGCGGTTGAAACGGTTCAACCTGCTTGTGTCATCATTGATTCGATTCAGACGGTGTATCGCACCGATATTTCCTCTGCACCGGGCAGCGTCGCCCAAGTGCGCGAATGCACGGCCGAGCTGATGAAGCTGGCGAAAACAAAAGGCATTGCCATTTTTATCGTCGGTCATGTGACGAAGGAAGGGGCGATCGCCGGGCCGCGCCTGCTCGAACATATGGTGGACACCGTTCTCTATTTTGAAGGGGAGCGACACCATACGTATCGCATTTTGCGAGCGGTGAAAAACCGTTTTGGCTCAACGAACGAAATCGGCATTTTTGAGATGCGCGACATTGGGCTGAAGGAAGTGGAAAACCCATCAGAAGTGTTTTTAGAAGAACGGTCGCGCGGAGCGGCTGGCTCGACGGTCGTGGCGGCGATGGAAGGGACGCGGCCGGTGCTCGTGGAAATCCAGGCGCTCGTCTCGCCGACGAGCTTCGGCAACCCGAGACGGATGGCAACCGGCCTTGACCATAACCGTGTGTCGCTTTTGATGGCCGTGCTCGAAAAGCGGGTTGGGCTGCTGTTGCAAAACCAAGATGCTTATTTGAAAGTGGCGGGCGGCGTGAAGCTTGATGAGCCGGCAATTGACTTGGCGGTCGCTGTCAGCATCGCCTCGAGCTTTCGCGATCGGCCGACGAATCCGGCGGATGTCATTATCGGCGAAGTCGGCTTAACTGGAGAGGTGCGCCGCGTCTCGCGCATCGAACAGCGCGTGCAGGAGGCGGTAAAATTAGGCTTTTCCCGCATCATTGTGCCAAAAAACAATTTAGCTGGCTGGCAGCCGCCAAAAGGTGTGCAAGTGATCGGTGTTTCGCATGTGGCCGAGGCGCTTGAGCATACAATGTGTTAATCGCTCTTTCACCTGCGCAACCCGCTTCTTCGCGCCCAAGGGGATATGAGCAATCAAAAATTCATCGCCTCTTCATTCTTAAGTGTTCAAGCAGAGGCATAAACAGCCTAAAAGGATTGAACCTTTTCGCTCTGATGTACGTAAAAAATAGTAGGGTGATCCGAAACAACTATGGCGTTTGGCCGGCGTTTTCCGCTATTGTTACAAGCAGATGTCGAATGTTCAAAAACGATTAAAAATTGCCTTCCAATTGGTTTCAAACATTGGAAACTGTTTATAATGTTAAATAGGGAGGTGAAGATGGGCTGATGGTCAAACGCATTGTGCAATTATTTTTCCTCGCCGTGGGCGGAACGTTAGGCGCCATGTTTTTTCCTGACTTGCTTAAGCTGATGAATGTGAGCGGCATGCCGCTTCTCAATAATTCTTATACGCTGGCGGTGCTGGGGGCAGTCGTTTTCTTTTTGTTGACGTTTTGGCTTGTCGATTATGTGGTCGACATGATTCGCTGGGTGGAGGAAACGCTCGTGAAGGCGCCGGCCGCCGACGTGCTGTTTGGCAGTCTCGGGCTGATTTTCGGTCTTATTATCGCGTTTTTCGTTGTCATGCCGTTGCAGTCGTTTCACATTCAAGTGTTGAATACGGTGTTGCCGATTTTTTTGACGGTGTTGCTTGGCTACTTAGGGTTTCGCGTCGGTTTAAAGAAACGGAATGAGTTGATGAACTTATTTTCCTTGTCCAACCGCATGGCGAAGAAAAAAGGTGGAGAAGCGGAAAACGAACCGTCAAAGGGCGGTGCTGTGAAAATTTTGGATACGAGCGTCATCATCGACGGGCGGATCGCAGACATTTGCCAAACCGGGTTTTTGGAAGGGCCGCTTGTCATTCCGCGGTTTGTGCTCGAAGAATTGCAGCATATCGCCGATTCGTCCGATGTGCTGAAACGGAACCGCGGCCGCCGCGGCTTGGATATTTTGAACCGCATCCAAAAAGAAATGGCGATGAAAGTGGAAATCCATGAAGCGGATTTCAGCGACGTCCAGGAAGTCGACAGCAAACTCGTCAAGCTGGCGAAGCAACTTCAAGGCGTTGTCGTGACGAACGATTTCAATTTAAACAAAGTATGTGAGCTGCAAAACGTGCGTGTTTTGAATATCAACGATTTAGCGAATGCCGTCAAACCGGTCGTGCTGCCAGGCGAGGAGCTGAACGTACACGTCATTAAAGATGGGAAGGAGCATAACCAAGGCGTGGCCTATTTGGACGACGGGACGATGATCGTCGTCGAAGATGGCAAAGAATATATCGGCAAACGGGTTGACGTTTTAGTCACCAGCGTGTTACAAACATCTGCGGGGAGAATGATTTTTGCCAAATTGAAACTGCTGCAAAAAGCGTTGTAAAACGAATAGGGGAAACGGCCAATGAATTACGAAGCGATTGTCTTGGCGGCCGGGCGGGGAAAGCGGATGAACGCCGGCATGAACAAGCAATTCCTTGAGCTTGGCGGTGAGCCGCTCATCGTTCGGACGCTGAACGTGTTTGAGCGCGATGAGTGGTGCACCCGCATCGTGCTCGTCGTCAACCCAGCCGAGCGAAGCCGATTTGAGCAGCTGCTCGCCCGCTTTCGCATTCGAAAAGTCGCCGCGCTTACCGACGGCGGCGAGGAGCGGCAGCATAGCGTCTACAACGGATTGCAGGCGCTCGCGGGGGAGGAGATTGTTCTCATCCATGACGGCGCCCGCCCATTTGTCCGCGTCCATCATTTGCACGAGCTAGTGAACGCCGCTGTTCAGTACGGGGCGGCGATCCCGGCAGTGCGGGTGAAAGATACGATCAAAAAAGCGAACGGTTTGTTTGTCGAACAGACGATTGATCGTTCCAGCTTGTGGGCGGTGCAGACGCCACAAGCTTTTCGTCTGTCTTTGATCATGGAAGCGCACGAAGCGGCGAAACAGGCTGGCTATCTCGGCACGGATGACGCCGGCCTTGTGGAGCGAATCGGCAAGCCGGTGAAGATCATTGAGGGGGATTATCGCAATATTAAGCTGACGACGCCGGAGGACCTTTTGTTTGCTGAGGCGATTTTGGCAAGCCGGATGGCCGAATAGATGGGGGTGGAGAGATGTTTCGCATTGGACAAGGGTTTGACGTCCATCAGCTTGTTGAAGGGCGTCCGCTGATCATTGGCGGCGTCACCATTCCGTATGAAAAGGGGCT
Source organism: Geobacillus sp. CCR (assembly GCF_052906625.1). Lineage (NCBI taxonomy): Bacteria > Bacillati > Bacillota > Bacilli > Caryophanales > Anoxybacillaceae > Geobacillus > Geobacillus sp. CCR. The sequence continues at coordinate 8,970 of NZ_JBREBQ010000022.1, forward strand.
GCTCGGCCACTCAGATGCCGACGTGCTGCTTCATGCGGTGGCGGACGCATGCCTTGGGGCGATCGGCGCCGGCGATATCGGCCGGCATTTTCCGGACACAGATCCGCGCTTTAAAGATGCCGACTCGGCTGAGCTGTTGGCGCACGTATGGGCGCTCGCTCGGCAGGAAGGGTATAGGCTCGTGAACGCCGACTGCACGATCATCGCACAAAAGCCGAAGATGGCGCCGTATATTGAAGAAATGAGGGCGGTGATCGCTCGGTTGCTGGAAGCCGAGCGCTCGCAAGTCAATGTGAAGGCAACGACGACGGAGAAGCTTGGATTCACTGGGCGGGAGGAAGGCATTGCCGCCCAGGCGGTCGTCTTGCTGCAAAAAAGCTAATGGAGCGGCCTTTGGCAACATCATTTGGGAAGGCCTCGTTCCCTTAATACATAAGCGCTTTGTTCGCCGTCCTGGCTAGGAGGTGTAAAGGGGGGGCGTCGGCGGCGTGGTGCGGCTTAGGCGAGAGCTGTCTGTTTTGAACTTTGCCGCGATAAACGGTACAATAATAGCACAAGCTTTGATGGAAGTGGAGGGTTTGGATGATGGCAAAAGAGGTGCGCGTGCGCTATGCGCCGAGCCCAACCGGCCATTTGCATATCGGCGGGGCGCGGACAGCGCTGTTTAACTATTTGTTTGCCCGCCATCACGGTGGAAAAATGATCGTCCGCATCGAGGATACGGATATTGAACGGAACGTCGAAGGCGGCGAAAAGTCGCAGCTCGAAAACTTAAAATGGCTCGGCATTGATTATGATGAATCGATTGATCAAGATGGCGGCTACGGGCCGTACCGGCAAACGGAGCGGCTCGATATTTACCGAAAATATGTGAATGAATTGCTTGAGCAAGGGCATGCGTACAAATGTTTTTGCACGCCGGAAGAGCTCGAGCGCGAGCGGGAGGCGCAGCGGGCGGCCGGCATCGCCGCTCCGCAGTACAGCGGCAAATGCCGCCATTTGACGCCGGAGCAGGTCGCGGAGCTCGAGGCGCAAGGGAAGCCGTATACGATCCGCCTGAAGGTGCCGGAAGGGAAAACGTACGAGTTTTACGATTTAGTGCGCGGCAAAGTGGTGTTTGAATCGAAAGATGTCGGCGGCGATTGGGTGATTGTCAAGGCGAATGGCATTCCGACATACAATTTCGCTGTTGTCATCGACGACCATTTGATGGAAATCAGCCATGTGTTTCGCGGTGAGGAACATTTGTCCAATACGCCGAAGCAGCTCATGGTATACGAGTATTTCGGCTGGGAGCCGCCGCAGTTCGCGCACTTGACGTTGATCGTCAACGAGCAGCGGAAAAAGCTGTCTAAGCGCGATGAATCAATCATTCAGTTCGTCTCGCAATACAAAGAACTTGGCTATTTGCCGGAAGCGATGTTCAACTTTTTCGCTTTGCTTGGCTGGTCGCCGGAAGGAGAGGAAGAAATTTTTACGAAAGACGAACTGATCCGCATGTTCGATGTCTCCCGGCTGTCAAAATCCCCGTCCATGTTTGATACGAAAAAGCTGACATGGATGAACAACCAATATATCAAAAAGCTTGATCTTGACCGGCTTGTCGAGCTGGCCTTGCCGCATTTAGTGAAAGCCGGGCGCCTGCCGGCGGATATGACGGACGAACAGCGGCAATGGGCGCGCGATTTAATTGCTTTGTATCAAGAGCAAATGAGCTACGGGGCGGAGATCGTCCCGCTGTCTGAGCTGTTCTTTAAAGAAGAAATCGACTACGAGGACGAGGCGCGTCAAGTGCTTGCTGAAGAGCAAGTGCCGGCTGTGCTTTCCACCTTCCTTGAGAGCGTGCGTGAGCTTGAGCCGTTTACGGCAGACGAGATTAAAGCGGCCATTAAAGCGGTGCAAAAGGCGACCGGGCAAAAAGGGAAAAAGTTGTTTATGCCGATCCGCGCGGCGGTGACGGGACAAACGCACGGACCGGAGCTGCCGTTTGCCATTCAGTTGCTCGGCAAAGAAAAAGTGATCGAGCGGCTGGAGCGGGCGTTGCAAGAAAAATTTTAATCGGCCTCTATGCACGTTTGCATGATGGATGTGGTATAATAATATAAAGTTTCGATGGAACAAGCGCATAAAGAAAAAGCGTTGACGAGGAGAAGTAGGAAGCATCGGCATCCCAGAGAGAGCCGCCTTGGCTGGAAGCGGCTTGTGTTCGGTGCTGTCTGAAGTGCGCCTCGGAGTCTCCTTTCGAACCGGAACAGAGACGTTCTGCAGTAGAGGGGAGCGGAGCATCTCCGTTATCGGAATCGAGTGAGCGAAACGGCGCCCCGTTTCGCTAAACAGAGTGGAACCGCGCCAAAAGCGTCTCTGTGTCTTCGGCACAGGGACGCTTTTTTATTCAAGACAACTTAGAGGGATGGAGGGAGGACATTATGTTTAAAACGTTAAAAGAGGATATTGAGGTCATTTTTGAGCAAGACCCGGCGGCGAGAAGCTATTTGGAAGTCATTTTAACATATTCCGGCCTGCATGCCATCTGGGCGCATCGGATCGCCCATGCGCTTTACAAGCGGAAATTTTACTTTCTTGCCCGCTTGATTTCGCAAATCAGCCGCTTTTTCACTGGCATTGAAATCCATCCGGGCGCGAAAATCGGCCGCCGCTTTTTCATCGACCACGGCATGGGCGTGGTGATCGGCGAAACGTGCGAAATCGGCGACAATGTCACCGTCTATCAAGGGGTCACATTAGGCGGGACAGGGAAAGAAAAAGGGAAGCGGCACCCGACGATCAAAGACAACTGTTTGATCGCTGCCGGCGCGAAAGTGCTCGGTTCGATTACGATCGGGGAAAACTCGAAAATCGGCGCTGGGTCGGTCGTGTTAAAAGACGTGCCGCCCAATTCGACCGTCGTTGGCATTCCGGGCCGCGTCGTTGTGCGCGACGGGGTGAAAGTGAAGAAAGATTTAAACCATACCGACCTTCCTGACCCGATCGCCGACCGGTTTCGGGAGCTTGAAGAGGAAATCGCCCGGCTGAAAAGCGAGCTTGAGGCATTGAAACAACAAGAAAGGAAGAACGAGTATGAGCAGCATCCGGCTTTATAATACGCTGACGCGAAAAAAAGAACCGTTTGAGCCGTTGGAGCCGAATAAAGTGAAAATGTATGTGTGCGGCCCGACCGTCTATAATTATATTCACATCGGCAATGCTCGGGCCGCCATCGTTTTTGACACGATCCGCCGCTATTTGGAGTTCCGCGGCTATGATGTGACGTATGTATCGAACTTTACCGATGTTGATGACAAGTTGATCAAAGCGGCCCGCGAGCTCGGCGAGAGCGTGCCGGCGATTGCTGAGCGGTTTATTGAGGCGTATTTTGAAGACATTCAGGCGCTTGGCTGCAAAAAAGCGGACATCCATCCGCGGGTGACCGAAAACATTGATACGATTATCGAATTCATTCAGGCGCTCATTGACAAAGGATATGCCTACGAAGTCGACGGCGACGTGTATTACCGGACGCGCAAGTTCCGCGAATACGGCAAGCTGTCTCATCAATCGATCGATGAGCTGCAAGCTGGGGCGCGCATCGAAATTGGGGAGAAAAAAGACGATCCACTTGATTTCGCCCTTTGGAAAGCAGCGAAGGAAGGAGAAATTTGTTGGGACAGTCCATGGGGGAAAGGGCGGCCTGGTTGGCATATCGAATGCTCGGCGATGGCGCGCAAATATTTGGGCGATACGATCGATATCCACGCCGGCGGCCAGGACTTGACATTCCCGCACCATGAAAACGAAATCGCCCAGTCGGAGGCGCTGACCGGCAAACCGTTCGCGAAATATTGGCTGCACAATGGGTATTTAAATATTAACAACGAAAAAATGTCGAAGTCGCTTGGCAATTTCGTGCTCGTTCACGATATCATCCGGGAGATCGACCCGCAAGTGCTGCGTTTTTTCATGCTGTCGGTGCATTACCGCCATCCGATCAACTACAGCGAGGAACTGCTTGAGAGTGCGCGGCGCGGACTCGAGCGCCTGAAGACGGCGTACAGCAATTTGCAGCATCGCCTGCAGGCAAGCACGAACTTAACGGACAATGACGAGGAATGGGTTTCGCGCATTGCCGACATCCGCGCCTCGTTCATCCGTGAAATGGACGACGATTTCAACACGGCGAACGGCATTGCCGTATTGTTTGAACTGGCGAAGCAGGCCAACTTGTACTTGCAGGAAAAAACGACATCCGAGAAGGTCATTCACGCGTTTTTGCGCGAGTTCGAACAGCTGGCGGACGTACTTGGACTCACCTTGAAGCAGGATGAGCTGCTTGATGAGGAAATCGAGGCGTTGATCCAAAAGCGCAATGAAGCGCGGAAAAACCGCGATTTTGCGCTGGCCGACCGCATTCGCGACGAGTTGAGAGCGAAAAACATCATTTTGGAAGACACGCCGCAAGGAACGAGATGGAAACGGGGATAGCACGCGATGATGGCGGAGTTTGAAACGGTCAACGATGTGAAGCAGTTAAATGGACTGGCGCTTGCCTATATTGGCGACGCCGTGTACGAGGTGTATGTGCGACGCCATTTGCTTGCTGGCGGCAGCGTGCGGCCGCATGAGCTGCATCGGCGGGCGGTCCGCTATGTGTCGGCGCGGGCGCAAGCGCAAGTGATTTTGGCGTTGCTTGACGAGGGCGTCCTGACCGAGGAGGAAAAGGACATCGTCCGCCGCGGCCGCAATGCCAAATCAGGCACAATCCCGAAAAATACGGATGTGCAAACATACCGGCATAGCACGGCCTTTGAGGCGCTCATCGGTTATCATTTTTTGGTTAATAATGAAAAGCGGGTTGATGAGCTGATCGGCCGTTCGTTTGCCATTATTGAAAGGGAAGAAAGGGCGTTGGAATGATGGACTACATTATCGGCAAAAATCCGGTCATTGAAGCGCTCAAAGCCGGGCGCGACATCAATAAAATTTGGATCGCGGAAGGGGCGCAGCGCCATACCGTCGAACCTGTGCTTGAATGGGCAAAGCGGCGGGGCGTGCTCGTCCAATATGTCCCGAAGCGCAAGCTTGATCAGATGGCTGAAGGAGCTCATCAAGGGGTGATCGCTCAGGCGGCGGCTTACCGCTACTATGAAATCGATGACTTGTTCGCTCGCGCCGCCGAGCGGGGCGAGGCGCCGTTTTTTCTCATCTTGGACGAGCTTGAGGATCCGCATAATTTAGGGGCCATCATGCGCACCGCTGATGCGGTCGGGGCGCACGGCCTCATTATTCCGAAGCGGCGTTCGGTCGGGCTGACCCAAACGGTGGCGAAGGCGTCGACCGGGGCGATTGAGCACGTTCCGGTCGCGCGTGTGACAAACTTGGCGCGGACGATTGACGAGCTGAAAGAGCGCGGAGTGTGGGTAGCCGGAACGGATGCATCGGCTCAAGACGACTACCGCTCGCTCGATGGCACGATGCCGTTGGCGCTCGTAATCGGGAGCGAAGGAAAAGGGATCAGCCGCCTAGTGCTTGAAAAGTGCGATTTCTTGTTCCGGTTGCCGATGCGCGGCCATGTCACCTCACTCAATGCCTCTGTCGCCGCCAGCCTGCTCATGTACGAGGTGTACCGGAAGCGGTATCCGTTGGGAGAATAGCTAATGAACATTTTGATTGTCGACGGCTATAACATCATCGGAGCGTGGCCGGAGCTGCGCCGGCTGAAAGAAGAGGGCGATCTGGCAGCGGCAAGGGATTTATTGATTGAAAAAATGGCTGACTACAAAGGATTCACCGGGGACCATGTCGTGATCGTATTCGATGCCCACCTCGTGCAAGGAAACGAGAAAAAGTATAAACATTACGACGTCGATGTCATTTTTACAAAGGAACATGAGACGGCCGATGAGCGAATTGAACGGTTGGCGAAAACATTGATGAATGCGCGCACAAAAGTGTATGTCGCTACCTCCGACTACACCGAACAATGGACGGTGTTCGGCCAAGGCGCCCTGCGCAAGTCGGCGCGCGAGCTATTGGATGAAGTCGAGACGGTTGAGCGGGACATTTCCCAAAAAGTAAAAGCGATGCGGCAGCGCACTCCGATCTCCAAAGTTCCGCTAAATGATAGAATTGCTGAAATTTTTGAAAAATGGCGAAGAGGAGAAAAATGAGCGGTTGACGCTGTAAAAATTTGTCCTGTATAATACATGTTAGCGATTGATGCGGTCGGGGGGATCAGCGTGGGGGAATGCTTGAAAGCAATGAAAGGGAAAGATTATCATCAGCTGGACGATGAGCAGCTTGTTGCGCTCGTTCACGAAGGGGATGGGGAAGCACTTGATTTTTTAATCCATAAATATCAAAACTTTGTGCGCGCCAAAGCTCGCTCCTATTTTTTAGTCGGAGCTGATCGGGAAGATATCGTGCAGGAAGGAATGATCGGTCTGTATAAGGCCGTCCGTGATTTTAAGGGGGACAAGCTTTCCTCATTTAAAGCGTTTGCAGAACTTTGCATCACAAGGCAAATGATTACCGCGATTAAAACGGCGACCCGCCAAAAGCATATTCCGCTCAACTCTTACGTTTCCTTGGATAAGCCGATTTATGACGATGAATCTGACCGGACGCTGATGGATGTGTTGTCCGGCACGCAGGTGACGGACCCGGAACAATTGATTGTCAACCGCGAGGAAGTCGATGATATTGAACTAAAGATGGCGGAACTGCTCAGCGACCTCGAGCGGAAAGTGCTCGCTTTGTATTTGGATGGACGCTCATACCAGGAAATTTCCGAAGAGCTGAACCGCCATGTCAAGTCGATCGACAACGCGTTGCAACGCGTCAAGCGGAAGCTCGAGAAATATTTGGAATACCGCGAGATCAGTTTGTAGGCATCGCGCCGCCGCATCAAAAGATGTCATTGACAGCGAAACAGCCAATATGATAAATTTTTATGGACATCTCGAAGGAACGGTGGAATGCTGATGCGCCAAAAAGTGACGCTGGCTTGCGCGCAGTGCGGAAGCCGAAACTATACGGCAGCAAAACAAATACGTCGCCTTGGTGAGCGCCTTATGGCCAACAAGTTTTGCTCAACATGCAACAAACATACAATCCATCGTGAAACGAAATAGACGGTGGAGATAGTTTTGAACGATGATGGAGGTACGAGTGATGCAGCGAGTAATCAACTTTTTAAAAGAAGTCGTACGCGAGTTGAAAAAAGTGAGTTGGCCAAACCGGAAGGAGTTAGTGAACTACACGGCGGTCGTGTTGGCCACGGTGGCGTTTTTCACCGTCTTTTTTGCCGTTGTGGACCTCGGCATTTCTGAGTTGATTCGCCTCGTGTTTGAATAAGCGGACGAAGGATATGTTATAATGAAAGATAATCGTGCGCGTATGGAACCCGGCAACGGGTTTTTGTTTTGCGCAAAAAACAAAACGAAAACCGCCTTGGGGAGGCTTGTTGATGGAGAAAAACTGGTATGTTGTCCATACATATTCGGGATATGAAAACAAAGTGAAAGCCAATTTGGAAAAACGCGTCGAATCGATGGGAATGCAAGATAAAATTTTTCGCGTCGTCGTTCCGGAAGAGACGGAGACGGACGTCAAAAACGGAAAACGGAAAACGACGAAAAAGAAAGTGTTCCCTGGCTATGTGCTCGTTGAGATGGTCATGACGGATGACTCATGGTATGTCGTGCGCAACACGCCGGGCGTCACTGGATTTGTCGGCTCAAGCGGAGCTGGTTCGAAACCGACGCCGCTTATGGAGGAAGAAGTAAAAATGATCTTGAAGCGGATGGGCATGCCGCTTGCCGAGGTTGACGTAGACTATGAGGTAAATGAAACGGTGCGGATCAAAGAAGGTCCGTTTGCGAACTTTACAGGGAAAATTGAAGCGATTGACCCGGATAAACATAAAGTGAAGCTGCTTGTCGATATGTTTGGGCGCGAAACACGGGTGGAGCTTGAGTTTTCGCAAATAGAAAAAATCTAATGGATAAAGAACTTGCAATTGATAGGGAAAAGTGATACTATTTTAAAGTCAGTATGTCTCTTAAACGGAGACATATGGCGGTGAACTTATACACTTGTATAAGGGAGCCGTTTTGTTTTTACGCTGATCCTCTCAACTGAACGGGAGATAGGAAAACGGCTCAGTAGACCGGAGCCGGATGAGTGGGAGGGGCAATCCCTAATACCACATCACGGACTTAAGGAGGTGTGTCTCGTGGCGAAAAAAGTAATCAAGGTCGTCAAACTGCAAATTCCTGCAGGGAAAGCGAATCCGGCGCCGCCAGTAGGTCCTGCGTTGGGTCAAGCCGGTGTCAATATTATGGCGTTTTGCAAAGAGTTTAATGCCCGCACGGCGGACCAAGCAGGGTTGATCATTCCGGTTGAAATTACGGTTTTTGAAGACCGTTCATTTACATTCATCACGAAAACGCCGCCAGCCGCTGTATTGCTGAAAAAAGCGGCGGGCATTGAATCGGGCTCCGGCGAACCGAACCGCAACAAAGTGGCGACAATTAAACGCGACAAAGTGCGTGAGATCGCTGAGCTGAAAATGCCGGATTTGAATGCGGCGAGCATTGAGGCGGCCATGCGCATGATCGAAGGCACGGCCCGCAGCATGGGCATTGTGATTGAAGACTAAAGCCGGTGCGTCGTTTGTAGGGGAGGTTGCGTCATTGGGCAACCTCTCTCTCCATGAACAAAAACAGCAAGACGGGCCTGATGAATGGGCATCCGTCCGCTTCTTCGTTTTCGAAAGAAGCGAAGAACGTTCAATGTGGGAGGTTTTTCCGCTAAAACCACAACCGAGGAGGATTTTTCACATGCCGAAAAGAGGAAAGAAATACTTAGAAGCATTGAAACTCGTCGACCGCTCCAAAGCATACCCGATTGCTGAAGCAATCGAGCTCGTGAAAAAAACGAACATCGCGAAATTCGATGCCACGGTGGAAGTGGCGTTCCGTTTGGGCGTCGACCCGAAAAAAGCGGACCAACAAATTCGCGGCGCCGTCGTCCTGCCGCACGGCACAGGGAAAGTGGCGCGCGTGTTGGTGTTCGCGAAAGGGGAAAAAGCGAAAGAAGCAGAAGCGGCTGGCGCTGACTATGTCGGCGATACAGAATATATCAACAAAATCCAGCAAGGTTGGTTTGACTTTGATGTCGTTGTTGCTACGCCGGACATGATGGGTGAAGTCGGGAAACTCGGCCGCATTTTAGGGCCGAAAGGGTTGATGCCAAACCCGAAAACCGGAACAGTCACGTTTGACGTAGCAAAAGCGGTGCAAGAAATCAAGGCTGGTAAAGTGGAATACCGCGTCGACAAAGCGGGCAACATCCACGTTCCGATCGGCAAAGTGTCGTTTGACAACGAGAAATTGGCTGAAAACTTCGCAGCCGTCTATGAAGCAATTTTGAAAGCCAAACCGGCGGCGGCAAAAGGGACGTACGTGAAAAACGTCACGATTACATCCACAATGGGCCCTGGCATCAAGGTTGACCCGTCCACGGTTGCTGTTGCACAATAACCGTTGACTTTTGTTTGTCCGTCTGTTAAAATGCCATTTGGCTGAACAAATGAATATCATTTGTACCGTAGACAGTAGGTGCCTGTTTGAGGCTTAATTTCCTACCGAGGTATGTGGACGATAGAACAGCGCGCCCTGCGTCGGGGACGAGCGGCGGTGCGTTGAACGACACCTCCATGTCTACGCGGCATGGAGGTTTTTTATTGAGCAGACGGTATAAGTGGTATTCTCTCATTTTCCTTACAGGAGGTGCAGGACGTGTCGAGCGCGATTGAACTGAAAAAACAAGTGGTCGCGGAAATCGCAGACAAATTCCGGGCCAGCAAGGCAACCGTCATCGTTGATTACCGCGGCTTGAACGTGGCGGAAATGACCGAGTTGCGCAAACAGCTGCGCGAGGCAGGCGTCGAGTTTAAAGTGTACAAAAACACCTTGACCCGCCGGGCGCTCGCGGAAGTCGGCTTGGAAGGACTGGATGAAGTGTTCACCGGTCCAAATGCCATCGCCTTCAGCAATGAAGATGTCGTGGCGCCGGCAAAAATTTTAAGCGAGTTTGCGAAAACGCATGAAGCATTGGAAATCAAAGGCGGCGTCATCGAAGGGAACATCGCCAGCAAAGAAGAAATCGATGCGTTGGCGAAACTCCCGTCCCGCGAAGGGTTGCTTTCGATGTTGCTTAGCGTTCTTCAAGCCCCGATCCGCAACTTTGCGCTTGCGATTAAAGCGGTGGCTGACAAGCAAGAGGAACAAGGCGCGTAATGGCGCATCGATATGTGCTTAACAATCATTCAGAAAACAAAGGAGGAAGTTGTGATGACGAAAGAACAAATCATCGAAGCTGTGAAAAACATGACGGTATTGGAATTAAATGAATTAGTCAAAGCAATTGAAGAGGAATTCGGCGTAACAGCTGCGGCTCCGGTTGTTGTCGCGGGCGGCGCAGCAGCTGGCGCTGAAGCAGCGGCAGAAAAAACGGAATTCGACGTCATTCTTGCCGACGCCGGCGCGCAAAAAATCAAAGTCATCAAAGTCGTTCGCGAAATCACTGGCCTCGGCCTGAAAGAAGCGAAAGACTTGGTCGACAACACCCCGAAGCCGATCAAAGAAGGCATTGCGAAAGAAGAAGCAGAAGAAATCAAAGCAAAACTCGAAGAAGCTGGCGCGAAAGTCGAAATCAAGTAATGGCTGCGCCATTGAAAAAAGAGGCTTGCCCGAAGCAAGGGACGGCCTCTTTTTTGTTACACTATATAACGGAAGGCAGTGCAGCCTGTCGACAAGGAGGAGGGGATGATGATGAGCGAGCATTATTACTCAGTCAATCCGAAGTCGGAGCGAAACCCGCAAACGTGGACGTACGTGTTGCGGGGGCATGAATTCCGCTTTACGACCGACAGCGGAGTGTTTTCAAAGCGCGAAGTCGACTTTGGCACACGCCTGTTAATTGAAACGTTCGAGGAGCCGGGAGTGGCTGGGGATTTGTTGGATGTCGGCTGCGGATATGGGCCGATCGGGCTTGCCTTGGCCAAATCGTTTCCAAACCGGCGCGTTCACATGATTGATGTCAACGAGCGGGCGCTCGAACTGGCGCAGGAAAACAAGCAGGCAAACGGGATTGACAATGCGGTGATTTACAAAAGCGATCTTTTTTCGGAAGTCGGAGAACAGCGATTTGCAGCGGTCGTCACCAATCCGCCGATCCGGGCTGGCAAACGGGTCGTTTACGCGATTTTTGAACAAAGCCGCGATCATCTGCTCGATCATGGCGAGCTATGGGTCGTCATTCAAAAAAAGCAAGGCGCCCCATCGGCCTTGCAAAAGCTGAACGAATGCTTTCCCGCTGTAGAAGTCGTCGCGAAGAAAAAAGGATATTATATCATAAAGGCGAAAAAATGTTGACACCGTTTTTTTATTGTGGTAGCATTATAAAATGCTAAATATGCACATTTCCCGTGCAGAGGGGATGACGTATAATTTTGGACGCAATGGAAACAATGATAAAATCAATAAACAACGAACCATATGGTTTTCTATTGGAATAGAAACCATTTTCTTTTTTTCTCCATTCAACTCAACGCCTGGTTTCCTCGCGCCGGGAGCGTGTTAAATCCCCTAAATGAAACGGCGGTGCACGCAACGAAGCCGTTTCCGCCCGGATGGCGGGGGCCGGCCGCATGCATGCCTAGTGCTTTGCCCCGGAATGACGGAGCGGCCAGTCCGCCTTGAAGGCATTGATTGCTGAGCAGAGCGGATGATGGAGCTGTTCCGGTTCCGGTTTTCACTAATGTCTACATTTGAGGGGTGAATCACTCTTGACAGGCCGACTAGTTCAATACGGGCGACACCGCCAACGCAGAAGCTATGCACGCATCAGCGAAGTGCTGGAATTGCCGAACTTGATCGAAATTCAAACGTCCTCCTACCAATGGTTTCTCGATGAAGGGCTGCGGGAAATGTTTAGGGAAATTTCCCCGATTGAAGACTTTTCCGGCAATCTCTCGCTTGAATTTATCGACTATAGTTTAGGAGAACCGAAATATACGGTCGAAGAGGCGAAAGAACGCGACGTTACATATGCGGCGCCGCTTCGCGTCAAAGTTCGCTTGATTAATAAAGAAACGGGCGAAGTGAAAGAACAAGACGTGTTTATGGGCGATTTTCCGCTCATGACGGAAACCGGAACGTTTATTATCAATGGGGCGGAACGCGTCATTGTTTCCCAGCTCGTCCGTTCGCCAAGCGTCTATTACAGCGACAAAGTTGATAAAAACGGCAAACGCGGCTACTCGGCGACAGTGATTCCGAACCGCGGCGCATGGCTTGAATATGAAACCGATGCGAAAGACGTCGTTTACGTTCGCATCGACCGCACCCGTAAACTGCCCGTTACGGTGCTTCTCCGTGCGCTTGGGTTCAGCTCCGACCAAGAAATCATCGATCTGCTCGGCGACAACGAATACTTGCGCAATACGCTTGAAAAAGATAATACCGACAGCACGGAAAAAGCGTTGATTGAAATTTACGAGCGTCTTCGTCCGGGAGAGCCGCCGACGCTTGAGAATGCGAAAAATTTGCTGGCGTCGCGCTTTTTTGATCCGAAGCGCTATGACTTGGCGAGCGTAGGCCGTTATAAAATCAATAAAAAACTTCATATTAAAAACCGCCTGTTCAATCAGCGGCTCGCGGAAACGATCATTGATCCCGAAACCAAGGAAGTCATCGCCGAAGCTGGAGCGATGATCGACCGCCGAACGCTGAATCGCCTGCTCCCGTATTTGGAAAAAGGGGTCGGCTTACAGACATACCGCCCGGCCGAAGGGGTGGTGGACGGGGACATTTCGGTGCAAACGATCAAAATTTATGCCCCGAATGACCCGGATGGCGAAAAAGTGATCAACGTCATCGGCAACGGCTTCATCGCCGAGGATGTCAAACATATTACACCGGCTGACATCATTGCGTCGATCAGCTATTTCTTCAACTTGCTCCACGGCGTCGGCGATACGGATGACATCGACCATTTAGGCAACCGCCGCCTCCGTTCGGTCGGCGAACTATTGCAAAACCAATTCCGCATCGGCCTGTCGCGCATGGAGCGCGTCGTGCGCGAGCGCATGTCGATCCAAGATACGAACACGATTACGCCGCAGCAGCTGATCAACATCCGCCCAGTGATCGCGGCGATCAAAGAGTTTTTCGGCAGCTCGCAGCTGTCACAGTTCATGGATCAAACGAACCCATTGGCCGAACTGACGCACAAGCGGCGTCTGTCCGCGCTTGGCCCTGGCGGATTGACACGTGAGCGCGCTGGGTTTGAGGTGCGCGACGTTCACTATTCGCACTACGGGCGGATGTGTCCGATTGAAACGCCGGAAGGTCCGAACATCGGACTCATCAACTCGCTGTCCACTTACGCGAAAGTGAACAAGTTCGGCTTTATTGAAACGCCATACCGGCGCGTCGATCCGGAAACAGGGCGGGTGACGGACCAAATCGATTATTTGACAGCCGATGAAGAGGACAATTACGTTGTAGCGCAGGCGAACGTACCGCTTGCGGAGGACGGCACGTTCCTTGAAGAAAACGTTGTCGCCCGTTTCCGCGGCGAGAACATCGTCGTCAAGCGCGATCGCGTCGACTACATGGACGTTTCGCCGAAGCAAGTCGTCTCGGCAGCGACGGCGTGCATCCCATTTTTGGAAAACGACGACTCGAACCGCGCGCTGATGGGAGCGAACATGCAGCGGCAAGCCGTGCCGCTGTTGGAACCCGAAGCGCCGATCGTTGGCACGGGGATGGAGTATGTTTCGGCGAAAGACTCGGGCGCAGCGGTCATTTGCAAGCACCGCGGCATCGTCGAGCGCGTCGAAGCAAAGGAAATTTGGGTGCGTCGGCTGATTGAAGTGGACGGCAAAGAAGTCAAGGGTGATCTAGATAAATATCGGTTGCTGAAATTCGTTCGTTCGAACCAAGGCACGTGCTACAACCAGCGGCCGATCGTGAAAAAAGGCGATATCGTTGAGAAGGGCGAAATTTTGGCCGATGGCCCGTCGATGGATAAGGGCGAATTGGCGCTTGGCCGCAATGTGCTTGTCGCTTTTATGACATGGGACGGTTACAACTACGAAGACGCGATCATCATGAGCGAACGGCTCGTCAAAGAAGACGTGTATACATCAATTCATATTGAAGAGTATGAAGCCGAATCGCGCGATACGAAACTCGGTCCGGAAGAAATTACGCGCGACATTCCAAACGTCGGCGAGGATGCGCTGAAAAACTTGGATGAACGCGGCATCGTCCGCATCGGCGCAGAAGTCAAAGACGGCGACTTGCTCGTCGGCAAAGTGACGCCAAAAGGAATGACCGAGCTGACGGCGGAAGAGCGGCTTTTGCACGCGATCTTCGGCGAAAAAGCGCGCGAGGTGCGTGATACGTCGTTGCGCGTCCCGCACGGCGGCGGCGGCATCGTCCTTGACGTGAAAGTGTTCAACCGCGAAGACGGCGACGAGCTTCCGCCGGGTGTCAATCAACTGGTGCGCGTCTATATTGTGCAAAAGCGGAAAATTTCCGAGGGCGACAAAATGGCAGGCCGCCACGGAAACAAAGGGGTTATTTCCCGCATTTTGCCGGAGGAAGATATGCCCTTCTTGCCGGATGGCACGCCGATTGACATCATGTTAAACCCACTCGGCGTTCCGTCGCGGATGAACATCGGGCAAGTATTTGAGCTGCACCTTGGCATGGCGGCGAAAAAACTCGGCCTGCACATCGCCTCCCCGGTCTTTGACGGGGCGACGGAGGAAGACGTTTGGAACATCCTCGAAGAGGCAGGTCTAGCGCGCGATGCAAAAACGGTGCTGTATGACGGACGGACGGGTGAACCGTTTGATAACCGCGTGTCGGTTGGGATCATGTACATGATCAAGCTCGCCCACATGGTCGACGACAAGCTTCATGCCCGTTCCACCGGCCCGTACTCACTCGTCACTCAACAGCCGCTCGGCGGCAAGGCGCAGTTCGGCGGCCAGCGCTTTGGTGAGATGGAAGTATGGGCGCTTGAGGCGTATGGGGCGGCATACACGCTGCAAGAAATTTTGACCGTCAAGTCCGACGATGTCGTCGGCCGTGTCAAAACGTACGAGGCGATCGTCAAAGGGGAAAACATTCCGGAGCCGGGTGTGCCGGAGTCGTTTAAAGTGTTGATCAAAGAGTTGCAAAGCTTGGGCATGGACGTCACGATTTTGACGAGCGATGAACAAGAAGTGAACATGGAAAACTTTGATGATGATGATGACCATGCACCGGATGCCATCATGGTGGACGTCAAACCGGCCGAACGGGAAGAAGCCGGCGAAGAGAAAGATGCGGTGACGAAAGAATAAACCGGCCATAACGGCCAGGCGGGGAGTTGTTCCCCGCCATTGGCCGCTTGAGCGAACGGAAAACCGACGGATCAAAAAGGGAGGTATACCCCTTGCTAGATGTCAATAAGTTTGAGTACATGAAAATTGGGCTCGCTTCCCCGGAGAAAATTCGTTCTTGGTCATATGGCGAAGTCAAAAAGCCGGAGACAATCAACTATCGGACGTTAAAGCCGGAAAAAGACGGCTTGTTTTGCGAGCGCATTTTCGGTCCGACGAAAGACTGGGAATGCCATTGCGGCAAATATAAACGCGTTCGCTACAAAGGCGTCGTCTGCGACCGCTGCGGCGTCGAAGTGACGCGCTCGAAAGTCCGCCGCGAACGGATGGGCCATATTGAGCTCGCCGCCCCGGTTTCGCACATCTGGTATTTCAAAGGCATCCCGAGCCGGATGGGATTGGTTCTTGACATGTCGCCGCGGGCGCTCGAAGAGGTCATTTATTTTGCATCCTATGTCGTCACCGACCCGGGTGATACGCCGCTTGAGAAAAAGCAGCTGTTGTCGGAAAAGGAATACCGCGCCTATCGCGAGAAGTACGGTCAATCGTTCCAAGCGTCGATGGGGGCGGAGGCGATCAAAAAGCTGCTCCAAGACATTGATTTGGATAAAGAGGTGGCCGCGCTGAAAGAAGAGCTGAAAACAGCGCAAGGGCAACGGCGCGCCCGCATCATTAAGCGGCTTGAAGTGCTTGAAGCGTTCCGCAGTTCAGGGAACGATCCGGCATGGATGGTGCTTGATGTACTGCCGGTCATTCCACCGGAGTTGCGCCCGATGGTTCAGCTTGACGGCGGGCGGTTTGCAACATCGGATTTGAACGATTTGTACCGCCGCGTCATCAACCGCAACAACCGGCTGAAACGGCTGCTTGATCTCGGTGCGCCGAACATTATCGTCCAAAATGAGAAGCGAATGCTGCAAGAGGCGGTTGATGCTTTGATCGATAACGGCCGCCGCGGCCGTCCGGTGACCGGTCCGGGGAACCGTCCGTTAAAATCGCTTTCTCATATGCTGAAAGGGAAGCAAGGCCGCTTCCGGCAAAACTTGCTCGGCAAGCGCGTGGACTATTCCGGCCGTTCCGTCATCGTCGTCGGCCCGAACTTGAAAATGTACCAATGCGGCTTGCCGAAAGAAATGGCGCTAGAGTTGTTCAAGCCGTTTGTTATGAAGGAGCTTGTCGAGCGGGGCTTGGCGCACAACATTAAAAGCGCGAAACGGAAAATCGAGCGCGTCCATCCGGAAGTATGGGATGTGCTGGAAGATGTCATTAAAGAACATCCGGTGCTGTTAAACCGCGCCCCGACGCTGCACCGTCTCGGCATTCAGGCGTTTGAACCAACGCTTGTGGAAGGGCGGGCGATCCGTCTTCATCCGCTTGTTTGCACGGCGTACAACGCTGACTTTGACGGCGACCAAATGGCGGTGCACGTGCCACTGTCAGCTGAGGCGCAAGCCGAAGCGCGCTTGTTGATGTTGGCGGCGCAAAACATTTTGAACCCGAAAGATGGGAAGCCGGTCGTGACACCATCACAAGACATGGTGTTGGGCAACTACTACTTGACGATGGAGCGCGAGGGAGCCATCGGCGAAGGCATGGTGTTCAAAGACACGGACGAGGCGCTGCTTGCTTACCATAACGGCTACGTCCATCTCCATTCGCGCATTGCCATTCATGCCGGTTCGCTGAAAAACGAAACGTTTACCGAAGAGCAAAACAACAAGTTGCTCTTAACGACCGTCGGCAAGCTCATTTTCAACGAAATTTTGCCGAATTCGTTCCCGTACATCAACGAGCCGACGACGGAAAACATTGAAGGGCGGACGCCGGACAAGTACTTCCTTGACAAAGGGGTCAACGTGCGCGAAGAAATTCGCAAGCGCGAACTCGTGCCGCCGTTTAAGAAAAAAGTGCTCGGGCAAATTATCGCTGAAGTGTTCAAACGGTTCAAAATCACCGAAACATCGAAGATGCTCGACCGCATGAAAGACCTTGGCTTCCAATATTCGACGAAGGCCGGCATCACGATCGGCGTGGCCGATATCGTCGTCCTGCCGGAAAAACAAGAAATTTTGGATGAAGCGCAAGCGAAAGTTGATACGGTTTTGAAGCAGTTCCGCCGCGGGTTGATTACCGACGAAGAGCGGTACGAGCGCGTCATCTCCATCTGGAGCGCGGCGAAAGACAAAATTCAAGACCGGTTGATGAAGTCGCTTGATAAACGCAACCCGATCTTTATGATGAGCGATTCCGGAGCGCGCGGGAACGCGTCGAACTTTACGCAGCTTGCGGGGATGCGCGGTTTGATGGCCAACCCGGCCGGCCGGATCATTGAGCTGCCGATCAAGTCGTCGTTCCGCGAAGGCTTGACGGTGTTGGAATACTTTATCTCGACGCACGGCGCGCGAAAAGGATTGGCGGATACGGCGCTCAAAACGGCCGACTCAGGCTATCTCACGCGCCGCCTTGTCGACGTGGCCCAAGACGTCATCGTCCGCGAAGAAGATTGCGGCACCGACCGCGGCATTTTGGCGCGGGCGCTGACGGATGGCACGGAAGTTGTCGTCAAGCTTGAAGAGCGGCTTGTCGGCCGCTATGCGCACAAAACGGTGCGCCATCCGGAAACGGGCGAAGTGATCGTCCGCAAAGACGAGATGATCACCGAAGATATCGCCAATGAGATCATTAAAGCCGGCATTACGGAAGTATGGATTCGCTCCGTATTCGCCTGCAACACGCGCCATGGCGTCTGCAAAAAATGTTACGGCCGCAACATGGCGACCGGCATGGACGTCGAAGTTGGCGAAGCCGTCGGCATTATCGCCGCTCAGTCGATCGGCGAGCCGGGCACGCAGCTGACAATGCGGACGTTCCATACAGGCGGCGTCGCCGGCGACGATATCACTCAAGGTTTGCCGCGGGTGCAAGAGCTGTTTGAAGCGCGCAACCCGAAAGGGCAAGCGGTCATTTCTGAAATCGACGGCACGGTTATTTCGATTAATGAAACGCGCGACAACCAATATGAAATCGTCGTGCAAAGCGAGGTCGAAACGCGTACGTATGTAGCGCCGTACAACGCGCGGCTGAAAGTCGAAGAAGGTCAGCGCGTCGAACGCGGCCAAGAGCTGACAGAAGGCTCGGTCGACCCGAAACAGTTGTTGCGCGTGCGCGATATTACATCCGTTCAAGAGTACTTGCTTCGTGAAGTGCAAAAAGTGTACCGGATGCAAGGGGTGGAAATCAGCGATAAGCATATCGAGGTCATGGTGCGGCAAATGCTGCGCAAAGTGCGCGTCATCGATGCCGGCGACACCGATGTGCTGCCGGGCACGCTGTTGGATGTCCACCAGTTTACGGATGTCAACGCCAAAGCTCTTCGCGAAGGGAAACGGCCGGCGACGGCCCGCCAGGTGTTGCTCGGCATCACGAAAGCGTCGCTTGAGACGGATTCGTTCTTGTCGGCTGCTTCGTTCCAAGAAACGACGCGCGTCTTGACGGATGCGGCCATCAAAGGAAAACGTGATGAACTGCTTGGCTTGAAGGAAAACGTCATTATCGGCAAACTCGTCCCGGCTGGAACCGGTATGGCCCGCTACCGGAAAGTGAAGCCGGCCGTCAAAAAGGAAACGGCTAGCGACACGGTGTCGTCCAAATAACGCGAACCAAGTGGCCGGCTAAGGCGCTCCTTGGCCGGCCATCATCTAATTAAAAATCCAGTTGACAATTGACAAAGAAAATGGTAGTCTAATAAAGGTGTTCCAACAACCTGGTACTTTGGAGGATATGTTACATGTCTTATGAAAAAGTATTACAGGCTGGAAAAATTGTCATTGGAACCAAACAAACGATAAGGGCTTTAAAGGAAGGGAAAGCAGCGGAAGTGATCGTGGCGGAGGATGCCGACTTGCCGATCATCGAAAAAGTGACCGCCGCCGCCAATGAGGCAAACGTGCCGGTCACAAAAGTCGATTCGATGAAAAAGCTTGGCAAGGCGTGCAAAATCCAAGTCGGTGCGGCCGCGGTGGCGATCCTTCGGTAACGTTTTGCCTTTCCCCCCTAAAACCTTTATTTGCATAAACGATGAACCACCTGGATATGTGGGCTTAAACGATGCATGCGAAAGGAGGATCTTTTCATGCCTACAATCAACCAATTGGTCCGCAAAGGACGCGAGAAAAAAGTCGTTAAATCGAAATCCCCTGCGTTGAACAAAGGGTATAACAGCTTCAAAAAAGAGCAAACGAATGTGTCGTCTCCGCAAAAACGCGGCGTTTGCACGCGTGTCGGCACGATGACGCCGAAAAAACCGAACTCGGCGTTGCGGAAATACGCCCGTGTCCGCTTGACAAATGGGATTGAAGTTACGGCGTACATTCCGGGGATCGGCCATAACTTGCAAGAACACAGCGTTGTGCTCATCCGCGGCGGACGTGTCAAAGACTTGCCGGGGGTACGCTACCATATCATCCGTGGGGCGCTGGATGCTGCAGGCGTAGCGAACCGGATGCAAGGTCGTTCGAAATACGGCGCGAAAAAACCAAAAGCAGCGAAAAAATAATGAAATGAAGAGAATGTTTTCCTGAAGGGAGGAAACACTATGCCACGTAGAGGCCCTGTTGCTAAACGTGACGTACTGCCAGATCCAATTTACAATTCGAAGCTTGTTACCCGTTTGATCAATAAAATTATGATCGACGGCAAAAAATCAAAAGCGCAAAAAATTCTTTACACCGCGTTTGATATTATCCGTGAGCGCACGGGTAAAGATCCAATGGAAGTGTTTGAGCAAGCGTTGAAAAACGTTATGCCGGTGTTGGAAGTGCGCGCTCGCCGCGTTGGTGGGGCGAACTACCAAGTTCCGGTCGAGGTTCGTCCGGACCGCCGCGTTTCTCTCGGTTTGCGCTGGCTCGTGCAATATGCACGTCTTCGCAACGAAAAAACGATGGAAGAGCGCTTGGCAAATGAAATTATGGACGCTGCCAACAACACGGGTGCAGCGGTGAAAAAACGCGAAGATACACATAAAATGGCTGAAGCGAACCGCGCGTTTGCCCATTACCGCTGGTAAGGAGCGTCGCCTAAAGGAAATAGGTGAGGAGGCACTGCGGTTGCCTATTCACCTATCTTCCTATATATTGCGGCCTTTCCGGTCGCGCGTGGGACAACTTCAAAGACAAGGGGATTGCGCCATCGATGGCGGCGCCATCTACTTATATTTCATATTTGAAGGAAGGAGAAAATAACCACTATGGCAAGAGAGTTCTCCTTAGAAAACACTCGCAACATAGGGATCATGGCGCACATTGACGCCGGGAAAACGACGACGACTGAACGGATCTTGTTCTATACCGGCCGCGTTCATAAAATCGGGGAAGTGCATGAAGGTGCGGCAACGATGGACTGGATGGAACAAGAACAAGAGCGCGGAATTACGATCACGTCGGCGGCGACAACGGCGCAATGGAAAGGCCATCGCATCAACATCATCGACACGCCGGGGCACGTCGACTTTACGGTCGAGGTTGAGCGTTCGTTGCGCGTATTGGACGGGGCCATCACAGTCTTAGACGCGCAATCGGGTGTTGAACCGCAAACGGAAACCGTTTGGCGCCAAGCGACGACATATGGCGTCCCACGGATCGTGTTCGTCAACAAAATGGATAAAATCGGCGCCGATTTCTTGTATTCGGTGAAAACGCTCCATGACCGCCTGCAAGCAAATGCCCATCCGGTGCAACTGCCGATCGGCGCTGAAGATCAATTCTCCGGCATTATCGACTTGGTTGAAATGTGCGCGTACCATTACCATGATGAGCTTGGCAAAAACATTGAGCGCATTGACATTCCGGAAGAATACCGCGATATGGCAGAAGAGTACCATAACAAGCTGATTGAGGCGGTCGCTGAGCTGGACGAAGAATTAATGATGAAATATTTGGAAGGGGAAGAAATCACGACGGAAGAGCTGAAGGCCGCGATCCGCAAAGCGACGATCAGCGTTGAATTCTTCCCGGTCTTCTGCGGTTCGGCATTCAAAAACAAAGGTGTTCAGCTGCTTCTTGACGGCGTTGTCGACTACTTGCCGTCTCCGGTTGACATCCCGGCGATTCGCGGCGTCGTTCCGGATACCGAAGAAGAAGTGACACGTGAAGCAAGCGATGACGCTCCGTTTGCCGCTTTGGCATTTAAAATCATGACTGACCCGTATGTCGGGAAATTGACGTTTATTCGCGTCTACTCTGGAACGCTTGATTCCGGTTCATATGTGATGAACACGACCAAAGGGAAGCGCGAACGGATCGGCCGCTTGTTGCAAATGCACGCGAACCACCGTCAAGAAATTTCGAAAGTCTATGCCGGTGATATTGCCGCAGCGGTAGGTTTAAAAGATACGACGACCGGTGATACTCTATGTGATGAGAAGCATCCTGTCATTTTAGAGTCGATGCAATTCCCAGAACCGGTCATTTCGGTGGCAATCGAGCCGAAGTCGAAAGCCGATCAAGACAAAATGAGCCAAGCGCTGCAAAAATTGCAAGAAGAAGACCCGACTTTCCGCGCTCACACCGACCCGGAAACGGGACAAACGATCATCTCCGGAATGGGCGAGTTGCATCTTGACATCATCGTCGACCGGATGCGCCGCGAGTTCAAAGTCGAAGCGAACGTCGGGGCGCCGCAAGTTGCCTACCGCGAAACGTTCCGCAAATCGGCGCAAGTCGAAGGCAAATTCATCCGTCAATCCGGCGGCCGCGGTCAATACGGCCACGTTTGGATCGAATTCTCGCCGAACGAGCGCGGCAAAGGCTTCGAATTCGAGAACGCCATCGTCGGTGGGGTTGTTCCGAAAGAGTATGTGCCGGCCGTCCAAGCTGGATTGGAAGAAGCGATGCAAAACGGCGTCTTAGCCGGCTATCCGGTTGTCGACATTAAAGCGAAACTGTTTGACGGATCGTACCACGATGTCGACTCGAGCGAAATGGCATTCAAAATCGCTGCTTCCTTGGCATTGAAAAACGCCGCGACGAAGTGCGATCCGGTTCTTTTGGAACCGATCATGAAAGTCGAAGTCGTCATCCCTGAAGAGTACCTCGGTGACATCATGGGCGACATCACGTCCCGTCGCGGCCGCATCGAGGGGATGGAAGCGCGCGGCAACGCCCAAGTCGTCCGGGCGATGGTGCCGTTGGCTGAAATGTTCGGTTATGCGACATCGCTCCGTTCGAACACGCAAGGACGCGGAACGTTCTCGATGGTGTTTGACCACTATGAAGAAGTTCCGAAAAACATCGCCGATGAAATTATCAAAAAAAATAAAGGCGAATAATTGATTTCTCTTGCTAGTTTCGCTATAAATACTTATGTAAGTAAGACTTGGGAACATTTTGTTCCCAAGCATCCTATACTTACCCAACCATATAAATTCATATCTTACTTTTAAGGAGGATATCTCTCATGGCTAAAGCGAAATTTGAGCGCACGAAACCGCACGTCAACATTGGCACGATCGGCCACGTTGACCACGGGAAAACGACGTTGACAGCTGCGATCACGACGGTTTTGGCGAAACAAGGGAAAGCCGAAGCAAAAGCGTACGACCAAATCGACGCTGCTCCGGAAGAGCGTGAACGCGGGATTACGATTTCGACGGCGCACGTCGAGTATGAAACAGATGCTCGCCACTATGCGCACGTTGACTGCCCGGGCCACGCTGACTACGTCAAAAACATGATCACGGGCGCGGCGCAAATGGACGGCGCGATCCTTGTTGTCTCGGCGGCTGACGGTCCGATGCCGCAAACGCGCGAACACATTCTTCTCTCCCGCCAAGTCGGTGTTCCGTACATCGTTGTATTCTTGAACAAATGCGACATGGTGGACGACGAAGAATTGCTTGAACTTGTTGAAATGGAAGTTCGCGATCTTCTCTCTGAATACGACTTCCCAGGCGATGAAGTGCCGGTCATCAAAGGTTCGGCATTAAAAGCGCTTGAAGGCGACCCGCAATGGGAAGAAAAAATCATTGAACTGATGAATGCGGTTGACGAATACATCCCGACGCCGCAACGTGAAGTGGACAAACCGTTCATGATGCCAATCGAGGACGTCTTCTCGATCACGGGCCGCGGTACGGTTGCAACAGGCCGTGTTGAACGCGGTACGTTGAAAGTTGGCGACCCGGTTGAAATCATCGGTTTGTCGGATGAGCCGAAAACGACGACCGTTACGGGTGTAGAAATGTTCCGCAAACTTCTCGATCAAGCGGAAGCTGGCGACAACATCGGTGCGCTTCTCCGCGGCGTATCTCGTGATGAAGTCGAGCGCGGCCAAGTATTGGCGAAACCTGGTTCGATCACGCCGCACACGAAATTCAAAGCGCAAGTATACGTCCTGACGAAAGAAGAAGGCGGACGCCATACTCCGTTCTTCTCGAACTACCGTCCGCAATTCTACTTCCGTACGACGGACGTAACGGGCATTATCACGCTTCCGGAAGGCGTCGAAATGGTTATGCCTGGCGACAACGTTGAAATGACGGTGGAACTGATCGCCCCGATCGCGATCGAAGAAGGTACGAAATTCTCAATCCGCGAAGGCGGCCGTACGGTCGGCGCTGGCTCTGTATCGGAAATCATCGAGTAATCACGGCAAAAAAGGGTGTCCAGCAATGGACATCCTTTTTTTGATGCCATCTTGACCGTCAGATTGGCGGCTGTGTTGAAAACGGGATGGCGGCTATGTATAATAGAAGAAGTGTGGGAAAAGCAAAGAAATCACTTGCAATCTTGCTTACATACCAGTATAATATCAAATGTTGGTCTTTGACTGCGATGAAGCGGAAGGTTGCTGACACACCCGGCCGCTTTGCCACGGCGGTGTGCAGGAAATTTCCGTGGAGAAGTCTATTTTCAAAATAGGCGAAGAAGGAGGGAAACCAAATGGCAAAAGAAAAAATTCGCATTCGTTTAAAAGCTTACGATCATCGAATTTTAGACCAATCGGCGGAGAAAATTGTGGAAACCGCAAAACGTTCCGGGGCAAAAGTGTCGGGGCCGATCCCGCTGCCGACGGAAAGAACGGTGTATACGATCTTGCGCGCCGTTCATAAGTACAAAGACTCCCGTGAACAATTCGAAATGCGGACGCATAAACGTTTGATCGACATCATCAACCCGACTCCGCAAACGGTTGATTCGTTAATGCGTCTCGATTTGCCGTCGGGCGTTGATATTGAAATTAAACTTTGATCGACTGGGAGGTGTGACACATGACGAAAGGAATCTTAGGAAGAAAGATCGGTATGACGCAAATATTTGCGGAAAATGGCGATTTGATTCCGGTAACCGTCATCCATGCGACGCCGAACGTCGTCCTGCAAAAGAAAACGATCGAAAACGACGGTTACGAAGCGATCCAATTAGGTTTTGAAGATATTAGCGAAAAACGCGCCAATAAACCGCAAATTGGCCATGCTGCCAAAGCTAACACGGCACCTAAGCGCTTCATTCGTGAAATCCGCGGCGCCAACATCGATGAATATGAAGTTGGCCAAGAAGTGAAAGTTGACATTTTCAGCGAAGGCGAAATTGTCGATGTCACGGGCATTTCGAAAGGGAAAGGTTTCCAAGGGGCGATCAAACGCCACGGTCAATCACGCGGACCAATGGCTCACGGTTCCCGTTATCATCGCCGTCCGGGTTCGATGGGGTCCATCGCGCCAAACCGCGTTTTCAAAACGAAAAACTTGCCGGGCCGCATGGGCGGTGAGCGCGTGACGATCCAAAACTTGAAAATCGTGAAAGTGGATCCGGAGCGCAACTTGCTGCTCATTAAAGGCAATGTGCCGGGTCCGAGAAAAGGCTTAGTCATCGTCAAAAGCGCCGTGAAAGCGGCGAAGAAGGCGAAATAACATCCGGCCAAGAAAGGAGGAACTACGTAATGCCAAAAGTAGCATTATACAACCAAAACGGTCAGACGGTCGGCGAAATCGAGTTGAACGACGCCGTTTTTGGGATTGAACCGAATAAGCATGTGTTGTTTGAAGCAGTGATTATGCAACGCGCCTCGATGCGTCAAGGAACGCATAAAACGAAAAACCGCGCTGAAGTGAGCGGCGGCGGCCGCAAGCCATGGCGCCAAAAAGGGACAGGACGCGCCCGTCAAGGTTCGATTCGCGCTCCGCAATGGCGCGGCGGCGGTACGGTCTTTGGTCCAGTTCCGCGCAGCTACAGCTACAAACTTCCGAAAAAAGTTCGCCGTTTAGCGATCAAATCGGCATTGTCTTCGAAAGTGCTCGAAAACGACATCGTTGTATTGGATCAATTGTCGCTTGAAGCACCGAAGACGAAGGAAATGGTCAAAATTTTAAACAATCTCTCAGTGGATCGGAAAGCACTCATTGTGACCGACGAGCTGAATGAGAATGTATATCTGTCGGCGCGCAACATTCCAGGCGTCAAAGTGGTGGCAGCCAACGGCATCAATGTGCTCGATGTGCTCAACCATGACAAACTCGTCATTACGAAGGCGGCCGTGGAGAAAGTAGAGGAGGTGCTTGCATAATGAAAGACCCCCGCGACATTATTAAGCGCCCCATCATCACGGAAAATACAATGAATTTGATCGGGCAAAAAAAATATACGTTTGAGGTCGACGTCAAAGCGAACAAGACGGAAGTGAAAGACGCCGTCGAGAAAATTTTTGGCGTTAAAGTAGCCAAAGTGAACATCATGAACTATAAAGGGAAATTTAAACGCGTCGGCCGCTACAGCGGCTATACGAACCGCCGCCGCAAAGCGATCGTCACGCTGACGCCGGACAGCAAAGAGATCGAACTGTTTGAAGTGTAACATAAACGATGAAGGAGGGACATTCCGATGGCGATCAAGAAGTACAAACCGACATCGAACGGCCGTCGCGGCATGACGGTGCTTGATTTCTCGGAAATTACGACGGATCAGCCGGAAAAATCGCTGCTTGCTCCGTTAAAGAAAAAGGCGGGCCGCAACAATCAAGGGAAAATTACGGTGCGCCATCAAGGCGGCGGCCATAAACGCCAATATCGGATTATCGACTTTAAACGCGACAAAGACGGAATTCCAGGACGCGTTGCTACGATTGAATACGATCCGAACCGTTCTGCCAATATCGCGCTTATCAACTATGCAGACGGTGAAAAACGCTACATTATCGCGCCGAAAAACTTGAAAGTCGGCATGGAAATCATGTCCGGTCCGGATGCGGACATTAAAATCGGCAATGCGCTTCCGCTTGAGAACATCCCAGTCGGTACGCTCGTCCACAACATTGAGCTGAAACCGGGCCGCGGCGGACAATTGGTGCGTGCAGCTGGTACGTCGGCGCAAGTGCTTGGGAAAGAAGGAAAATACGTCATCGTTCGTTTGGCTTCCGGCGAAGTGCGCATGATTTTAGGCAAATGCCGTGCAACGGTTGGTGAAGTCGGCAACGAGCAACACGAACTTGTCAACATCGGGAAAGCAGGACGCGCCCGCTGGTTGGGAATTCGCCCGACAGTTCGCGGTTCGGTTATGAACCCGGTTGACCATCCGCACGGCGGTGGTGAAGGGAAAGCGCCAATCGGACGCAAATCGCCGATGACACCATGGGGCAAACCGACGCTTGGATACAAAACACGCAAAAAGAAAAACAAATCGGATAAATTCATCATCCGTCGCCGCAAGAAATAATGAACGAGCGCAATTCAGAAGGGAGGTTCACTTATGGGTCGCAGCTTGAAAAAAGGTCCGTTTTGCGATGAGCATTTGATGAAAAAAATCGAAAAACTGAATGCAACAGGGCAAAAACAAGTGATCAAAACGTGGTCTCGCCGTTCGACGATCTTCCCGCAGTTTGTTGGGCATACGATCGCGGTGTACGATGGCCGCAAACATGTTCCGGTCTACATCACGGAAGACATGGTCGGGCACAAACTCGGCGAATTTGCGCCGACGCGCACGTTCCGCGGCCATGCTGGCGATGACAAGAAAACGAAACGGTAATGAGAGGAGGTTCTAGATATGCAAGCCAAAGCTGTTGCAAGAACCGTTCGCATCGCTCCTCGTAAAGCGCGCTTAGTCATTGACTTGATTCGCGGGAAAGAAGTGGGCGAAGCGTTCGCTATTTTGCGCCATACACCAAAAGCAGCTTCCCCGATCATTGAGAAAGTGTTGAAATCAGCAGTCGCCAACGCTGAACACAACTATGACATGGACGTCAACAACTTGGTCATTACTCAAGCGTATGTCGACGAAGGCCCGACGCTGAAACGGTTCCGTCCGCGCGCCATGGGACGGGCAAGCGCCATTAACAAACGCACAAGCCATATTACGATCGTCGTTTCAGAAAAGAAGGAGGGATAATCCGTGGGTCAAAAGGTCAACCCGATCGGTCTGCGCATCGGCATCATTCGTGACTGGGAATCGAGATGGTATGCGGAAAAAGACTATGCAGATCTGTTGCACGAAGACTTGAAAATCCGTGAATACATTAGCAAACGCCTGCAAGACGCGGCCGTCTCCCGCGTGGAGATTGAACGGGCAGCCAACCGCGTCAACGTAACGATCCATACCGCCAAACCGGGCATGGTCATCGGGAAAGGCGGTTCGGAAGTGGAAGCGCTCCGCAAAGCGCTCGCGCAATTGACCGGTAAACGCGTCCATATCAACATTGTAGAAATCAAAAAACCGGACTTGGATGCACGTCTTGTTGCTGAAAATATCGCTCGTCAGCTTGAAAACCGCGTATCGTTCCGCCGGGCGCAAAAACAAGCGATCCAACGTGCGATGCGCGCTGGGGCGAAAGGGATCAAAACGATGGTATCCGGCCGTTTGGGCGGGGCTGACATCGCTCGTTCGGAGCATTACAGCGAAGGGACGGTTCCACTCCATACGCTGCGCGCTGACATTGACTATGGAACAGCAGAAGCCGATACGACGTACGGAAAAATCGGCGTGAAAGTATGGATTTATCGTGGAGAAGTCCTTCCGACCAAGAAAAAAGCTGAGGAAGGAGGAAAATAATCATGTTAATGCCAAAACGCGTCAAATATCGCCGTGAACATCGCGGACGGATGAAAGGCCGGGCGAAAGGCGGCACGGAAGTTCATTTCGGTGAATTTGGGTTGCAAGCATTAGAATCAGCTTGGATTACGAACCGGCAAATCGAAGCAGCCCGTCGGGCGATGACCCGTTACATGAGACGGGGCGGGAAGGTATGGATCCGCATTTTCCCATCCAAACCGTATACGGCAAAACCGCTTGAAGTGCGGATGGGTTCTGGTAAAGGGGCGCCGGAAGGCTGGGTCGCCGTTGTCAAACCAGGCAAAGTGATGTTTGAAGTGGGCGGTGTTTCTGAGGAAGTGGCACGTGAAGCATTGCGTCTCGCTTCTCACAAACTTCCGATCAAATGCAAATTTGTAAAACGTGAAGAAACTGGTGGTGAAGCGTAATGAAAGCGAAAGAAATCCGTGAGTTGACCACTGCCGAGATCGAACAAAAAATTAAAGCGTTGAAGGAAGAATTGTTCAACCTTCGCTTCCAACTGGCCACAGGTCAATTGGAAAACACGGCGCGCATCCGCCAAGTGCGCAAAGACATCGCCCGCATGAAAACGATTATTCGCGAACGTGAGCTCGCTGCCAATAAATAATGTGTTTGAGAGGAGGTTTGTGGAATGAGCCAACGCAATCAACGCAAAGTGTACGTCGGGCGGGTTGTATCGGACAAAATGGACAAAACGATCACCGTGTTGGTCGAAACGTACAAAAAACATCCGCTGTACGGCAAACGCGTGAAATATTCGAAAAAATATAAGGCGCATGATGAACATAACATCGCTAAAGTCGGCGATATCGTGAAAATTATGGAAACTCGCCCGCTGTCGGCCACAAAACGCTTCCGCTTAGTGGAAGTCATCGAAAAAGCGGTTGTTCTGTAATCGTTCTTCACTTAGTTCGGAGAGATAATTCCGAAAGGAGGTTTCGTCGATGATTCAACAAGAATCTCGCTTGAAAGTAGCTGATAACTCTGGTGCACGCGAAGTGCTTGTCATTAAAGTGCTCGGAGGCTCGGGTCGCCGCTATGCGAACATCGGCGACGTCGTTGTGGCGACGGTCAAAGATGCG
This sequence comes from Geobacillus sp. CCR, assembly GCF_052906625.1. Taxonomy (NCBI): domain Bacteria; kingdom Bacillati; phylum Bacillota; class Bacilli; order Caryophanales; family Anoxybacillaceae; genus Geobacillus; species Geobacillus sp. CCR. Next base: position 38,570 of record NZ_JBREBQ010000022.1, read on the forward strand.
ACACCAGGTGGCGTTGTTAAAAAAGGTCAAGTCGTGAAAGCAGTTGTTGTTCGTACGAAACGCGGGGTGCGCCGTCCGGACGGCTCGTACATCCGCTTTGACGAAAACGCCTGCGTCATCATCCGTGATGACAAAAGCCCGCGCGGCACGCGGATTTTCGGACCGGTTGCCCGTGAATTGCGCGATAAAGACTTCATGAAAATCATTTCTTTAGCTCCGGAAGTTATTTAATGGAACGGAACAGCGTTTCAAGGAGGTGCGAATGCGATGCATGTAAAAAAAGGCGATAAAGTGCAAGTAATCTCCGGCAAAGACAAAGGCAAGCAAGGCGTCATTCTAGCGGCGTTTCCGAAGAAAAACCGCGTCATCGTCGAGGGCGTCAATATTGTGAAAAAGCATGCGAAACCGTCGCAAGCGAACCCGCAAGGCGGCATCATTGAGAAGGAAGCGCCGATCCACGTTTCGAAAGTCATGCCGCTCGACCCGAAAACGGGTGAACCGACGCGCATCGGCTATAAAATTGTCGATGGCAAAAAAGTGCGCTATGCGAAAAAATCCGGCGAGATTTTGGATAAATAACCGTGACGCAGGAAGGGAGGTACTTTTATGAACCGCCTGAAAGAGAAGTATTTAAACGAAGTCGTACCTGCTCTCATGAGCAAGTTCAACTATAAATCGATCATGCAAGTGCCAAAAATCGAAAAAATCGTCATCAACATGGGTGTCGGCGATGCGGTGCAAAACCCGAAAGCATTAGACAGCGCCGTTGAAGAGCTGACGCTGATCGCCGGTCAGCGTCCGGTGGTAACGCGTGCGAAAAAATCGATCGCCGGCTTCCGTCTTCGCCAAGGGATGCCGATCGGTGCGAAAGTGACGCTGCGCGGCGAACGGATGTATGAGTTTCTCGATAAGTTGATTTCGGTCTCGCTTCCGCGCGTGCGCGACTTCCGCGGCGTATCGAAAAAGTCGTTTGACGGCCGCGGCAACTATACGCTCGGCATTAAAGAACAGCTCATTTTCCCTGAGATTGACTACGATAAAGTGAACAAAGTGCGCGGCATGGACATCGTGATCGTCACAACGGCCAACACGGATGAAGAAGCTCGTGAACTGCTGGCGTTGCTCGGCATGCCATTCCAAAAATAATGATCCCATAACGCAAGGGAGGCGAAATCGTGGCTAAAAAATCGATGATCGCGAAACAAAAACGGACGCCGAAGTTTAAAGTGAGAGCGTACACCCGTTGCGAGCGCTGCGGCCGCCCGCACTCGGTCTATCGAAAATTCAAATTGTGCCGTATTTGTTTCCGTGAGCTCGCATACAAAGGTCAACTTCCAGGCATCAAAAAAGCCAGCTGGTAATCAACCCATTGATTGGGAAGGAGGTAAAACATAATGGTGATGACAGATCCAATTGCTGATATGCTGACTCGCATCCGCAATGCGAATATGGTGCGTCACGAAAAGCTCGAAGTCCCGGCTTCGAAAATCAAGCGGGAAATCGCGGAAATTTTAAAGCGCGAAGGGTTTATTCGTGATTATGAATATATCGAAGACAACAAACAAGGCATTCTCCGCATCTTCTTGAAATACGGTCCGAACAACGAACGTGTCATTACCGGGCTGAAACGCATCAGCAAACCGGGGTTGCGCGTTTACGTCAAAGCCCATGAAGTGCCGCGCGTCCTGAACGGCTTAGGGATCGCGATTCTTTCGACATCGCAGGGCATCTTAACAGACAAAGAAGCACGGCAAAAAGGCACGGGCGGCGAAGTAATCGCCTACGTTTGGTAATCTATCTGCTCAAGAATGGAGGTGTTTTTGACATGTCACGTGTCGGCAAAAAACCAATTGAAATTCCTGCCGGTGTCACCGTTACGGTCAACGGCAACACGGTTACGGTCAAAGGGCCGAAAGGGGAGCTGACCCGCACGTTCCATCCAGATATGACGATCACGGTTGAGGGCAATGTCATCACGGTTACGCGTCCAAGCGATGAAAAACATCATCGCGCGCTCCATGGCACGACGCGCAGCTTGCTTGCCAACATGGTCGAAGGCGTTTCGAAAGGTTATGAAAAAGCGCTCGAACTCGTTGGTGTCGGGTACCGGGCGTCGAAACAAGGGAAAAAGCTTGTATTGAGCGTCGGTTATTCTCATCCGGTAGAAATTGAGCCGGAAGAAGGGCTTGAAATTGAAGTGCCATCCCAAACGAAAATCATCGTCAAAGGGGCAGACAAACAGCGCGTCGGCGAACTGGCCGCCAACATTCGCGCGGTTCGTCCGCCAGAGCCGTATAAAGGCAAAGGCATCCGCTACGAAGGTGAGCTTGTGCGCCTGAAAGAAGGCAAAACTGGTAAATAACGCGGCATAGCGAAGCGAAAGGAGTGACATTCGATGATCACGAAAGTGGACCGAAACGCGGTTCGGAAGAAAAGACACGCGCGCATCCGCAAAAAAATCTTCGGCACGGCTGAACGTCCGCGGTTGAGCGTGTTCCGTTCAAATAAACATATTTACGCGCAAATTATCGATGATACACAATCGTCAACGATCGTCAGCGCCTCGACGTTGGACAAAGAGTTTGGCTTAGATTCGACGAACAACATTGAGGCAGCGAAAAAAGTCGGCGAACTTGTCGCCAAACGTGCATTGGAAAAAGGCATTAAAAAAGTCGTGTTCGACCGTGGCGGGTATTTATATCACGGACGGGTAAAAGCATTGGCAGACGCCGCCCGCGAAGCCGGCTTGGAATTCTAATTACAAAGGAGGGACAACGATGCGTCGTATCGATCCAAACAAACTTGAATTGGAAGAGCGTGTAGTCGCGGTCAACCGTGTAGCAAAAGTCGTAAAAGGCGGACGTCGCCTGCGCTTTTCAGCTCTCGTCGTCGTCGGCGATAAAAACGGCCATGTCGGATTTGGCACCGGAAAAGCACAAGAGGTTCCAGAAGCGATCCGCAAAGCGATTGAAGATGCGAAGAAAAACTTAATTGAAGTGCCGATCGTCGGCACAACGATTCCGCATGAAGTCATCGGCCATTTCGGTGCCGGGGAAATCATTTTGAAACCCGCTTCCGAAGGTACCGGGGTCATCGCTGGGGGTCCGGCGCGTGCTGTATTAGAGCTGGCGGGCATCAGCGACATCTTGTCGAAATCGATCGGTTCAAACACGCCAATCAACATGGTGCGCGCAACGTTTGATGGACTGAAACAATTAAAACGCGCCGAAGACGTAGCGAGATTGCGCGGCAAAACAGTCGAGGAACTGTTAGGATAAGGAGGGAACGATCATGGCAAAAAAACTGGCGATTACCCTCACGCGCAGCGTGATTGGCCGTCCGGAAGACCAACGCGTTACCGTCAGAACGCTCGGCCTGCGAAAAATGCACCAAACGGTCGTCCACAATGACAATCCTGCAATCCGCGGGATGATCAACAAAGTGGCCCACCTTGTCAAAGTCAAAGAAATTGAAGAATAATGAATCATAAGGAGGTGCTTTGCCATGAAACTTCATGAATTGCAACCAGCGCCGGGATCTCGAAAGAAAGCTGTGCGCGTCGGCCGCGGGATCGGTTCGGGCAACGGCAAAACGTCCGGCCGCGGTCAAAAAGGTCAAAATGCCCGCTCGGGTGGAGGAGTTCGTCTTGGGTTTGAAGGCGGTCAAACTCCGCTGTTCCGCCGTTTGCCGAAACGAGGATTTACGAACATCAATCGGAAAGAGTATGCTGTTGTGAATCTGGAAAAACTGAATCGTTTTGAAGACGGAACGGAAGTGACGCCGGAATTGCTTCTTGAGACGGGCGTCATCAGCAAGTTGAAATCGGGTGTGAAAATTTTGGGCAAAGGCCAAATCGAGAAAAAGCTGACGGTCAAAGCGCATAAGTTCTCGGCATCGGCGAAAGAGGCCATTGAGGCGGCTGGCGGTAAAACTGAGGTGATTTAATGTTTCGGACAATCTCCAACTTTATGCGCGTCAGTGATATTCGAAACAAAATTATTTTCACTCTTCTTATGTTGATCGTGTTCCGCATTGGAACGTTCATCCCTGTTCCAGGCGTGAACGCGGATGTGTTAAAACTGCAAGATGAATTGAATGCATTCGGCGTCCTGAACATTTTCGGCGGCGGGGCGCTGCAAAACTTTTCAATTTTTGCCATGGGGGTTATGCCCTACATCACCGCGTCGATTATCGTCCAGCTGCTGCAAATGGACGTCGTTCCAAAATTTACGGAGTGGTCGAAGCAAGGCGAGGTTGGCCGGCGTAAATTAGCTCAGTTTACCCGCTATTTCACGGTCGTGCTCGGGTTTATCCAAGCGCTTGGCATGTCGTACGGCTTCAACAATTTAGCCGGCGGGATGCTCATTCGAAATCCGGGCATCGGCACGTATTTGCTGATCGCGGTCGTCTTGACGGCCGGCACCGCATTTTTAATGTGGCTCGGCGAACAGATCACCGCGAAAGGCGTGGGCAATGGCATTTCGATCATTATTTTCGCCGGGATTGTCTCAGGCATTCCGACGGTCTTGAACCAAATTTACGCCCAACAGTTTGAAAATGTCGGGGAAGATGTGTTTTTGCGCATCGTCCGGCTCCTGCTTGTGGCGTTGGCGGTCGTTGCCGTCATCGTTGGTGTCATTTACATCCAGCAGGCGTTCCGGAAAATTCCGATTCAATACGCGAAGCGGCTTGAGGGCCGAAGCCCGGTGGGCGGCCACTCGACTCATTTGCCGCTCAAAGTGAACCCAGCGGGAGTCATTCCGGTCATTTTCGCTGTATCGTTTTTGATTGCACCACCGACCATTGCATCGTTTTTTGGCACGAATGATGTAACATTGTGGATTCGCCGAACGTTTGATTATACGCACCCGGTTGGGATGATCATTTACGTCGTGCTCATCATCGCGTTTACGTACTTTTATGCGTTTGTTCAAGTCAATCCGGAGCAGATGGCGGACAACTTGAAAAAACAAGGCGGCTACATCCCAGGTATTCGCCCTGGGAAAAACACACAAGAGTACGTGACGAGAATTTTATACCGGCTGACGCTGGTCGGATCAATCTTTTTGGCGGTTGTCGCTGTGCTGCCGGTGTTCTTTGTGAACTTTGCCAACTTGCCGTCTTCCGCACGAATCGGCGGTACGAGCTTGCTTATTGTCGTCGGCGTGGCGCTTGAGACGATGAAACAGCTTGAGAGCCAGCTGGTGAAACGCCATTACCGTGGATTCATCAAATAAAGAAGGCAAGAACGGACGTCCCTTGCCGATAGGGGGAGTTAGGATGAATTTAGTGCTGATGGGGCTGCCGGGTGCCGGCAAAGGCACGCAGGCCGGGAAAATTGTCGAGGCTTACGGAATTCCGCATATTTCAACGGGAGATATGTTTCGAGCGGCGATCAAAGAAGGGACGCCGTTAGGGTTGCAGGCAAAGCAGTATATGGACCGCGGCGATCTTGTGCCGGATGAGGTGACGATCGGCATCGTCCGCGAACGGCTGAGCAAAGAGGATTGCCAAAATGGTTTTTTGCTCGATGGATTCCCGCGCACGGTCGCCCAAGCAGAAGCGCTTGAAACGTTGCTTTCGGAAATCGGGCGCAAGCTTGACTATGTCATCCATATCGACGTTCGCCAAGAGGTCTTAATGGAGCGCCTGACCGGCAGACGTATTTGCCGCAACTGCGGAGCAACGTACCATCTCGTTTTTCATCCGCCGGCGAAACCGGGCGTATGCGATAAATGCGGTGGCGATCTGTACCAGCGCCCCGATGATAATGAAGCAACGGTGGCCAATCGGCTTGAGGTGAATATGAAACAAATGAAGCCGCTCCTCGATTTTTACGAGCAAAAAGGCTATTTGCGCCACATTAACGGCGAACAGGAAATGGAAAAGGTGTTTGCTGATATTTGTGAAGTGCTCGGGGGACTTGCTCGATGATTCGTTGCAAAACCGCGCAGGAAATTGCTTTGATGCGCGAGGCGGGAAAAATCGTTTCCCTTACATTGAAAGAATTGCAAAAGCACATTCGTCCCGGGATCACAACAAAGGAACTGGACGCCATCGCGGAGGAAGTGATTCGTTCCCATGGCGCCATTCCGTCGTTTAAAGGGTATCAAGGGTTTCCAGGGAGCATTTGCGCCTCGGTGAATGAAGAGCTTGTGCACGGGATTCCCAGCAGCCGCGCATTGCGGGAAGGCGATATTATTACGATCGATGTCGGCGCGCAGTATGAAGGCTATCACGCCGACTCGGCCTGGACGTATCCGGTCGGGGAGATCGACGCCGAGACGAAACGGTTGCTTGACGTGACAGAGCAATCGCTGTACGTCGGGCTCGCCGAGGCAAAACCGGGTGCTCGTTTAACGAACATCTCCCATGCGATTCAAACGTATGTCGAAGCGCATCACTTTTCCGTTGTTCGCGAGTATGTCGGGCATGGAATTGGTCAACACTTACATGAAGACCCACAAATCCCACATTATGGGCCGCCGAACAAAGGCCCGATTTTGCGGCCAGGGATGGCGCTGTGCATCGAACCGATGGTCAATGCCGGCAGCCGTTACGTGAAAACGTTGGCCGACGATTGGACCGTCGTCACGGCCGATGGAAAACGGTGCGCCCATTTCGAACATACGATTGTCATTACAGAAGATGGCTGCGAAATTTTAACACATTGTGGAAATGAGTCTCCCACTTCATAAGTGGGAAGGGGTAAACGTCTTCTCGATCATCATGGATATCACGTTCGGTTTTGCGTAACACAATGTTACTCATTCGAAGGAGGGAGAGCCGCTCGATGGCGAAAGATGATGTAATTGAAGTGGAAGGCACCGTCATCGAAACATTGCCAAATGCGATGTTTCGTGTAGAATTAGAAAATGGGCACACGGTGTTGGCTCATGTATCCGGCAAGATCCGCATGCATTTCATTCGCATTTTGCCTGGCGACCGGGTGACGGTGGAGCTGTCGCCGTATGATTTGACGCGTGGACGGATCACGTATCGATATAAATAAAGGAATGCACTCCGTTCAATTAGGGAGGTAAACAACATGAAAGTAAGACCATCTGTCAAACCGATTTGCGAAAAGTGCAAAGTTATTCGCAGACGCGGCAAAGTTATGATCATTTGTGAAAATCCGAAGCATAAACAACGCCAAGGGTAATTTTCAAGGAGGTGTATCATATGGCACGCATTGCAGGTGTCGATATTCCGCGTGATAAACGGGTAGTCATTTCGTTAACATACATTTATGGGATCGGCAAACCGACAGCACAAAAAATCTTAAAAGAAGCCGGCGTATCGGAAGACACACGCGTTCGCGACTTAACGGAAGAAGAGCTTGGCCGCATTCGTGAAATCGTCGGCCGCTTAAAAGTGGAAGGCGATTTGCGGCGTGAAGTATCGTTAAATATTAAACGGTTGATGGAGATCGGCTGCTATCGTGGTCTTCGCCATCGCCGCGGATTGCCGGTTCGCGGCCAAAACACGAAAAACAATGCCCGCACGCGCAAAGGTCCGCGCCGCACGGTAGCGAACAAGAAAAAATAATCACGCAAAGGAGGTCATTTGACGAATGGCACGCAGAACAAACACTCGTAAACGCCGGGTAAGAAAAAATATTGATACAGGCATCGCCCATATCCGTTCAACGTTCAACAACACGATCGTGACGATTACGGATGTTCATGGCAACGCCATTGCTTGGGCGAGCGCTGGTTCGCTGGGGTTCAAAGGTTCGCGCAAATCAACGCCGTTTGCGGCGCAAATGGCGGCTGAAGCAGCAGCGAAAGCGTCGATGGAGCATGGCATGAAAACGGTCGAAGTGAACGTCAAAGGTCCGGGGGCTGGCCGCGAGGCAGCGATCCGTGCATTGCAAGCAGCCGGGTTGGAAATTACGGCGATCAAAGACGTCACTCCAATCCCGCACAATGGATGCCGTCCGCCAAAACGTCGCCGTGTGTAACGCCCCTGTATAGAATTTGCACCATTGTCAATAATGGGATATGATAAAGACCATGGCAGGCAAGCATAAAGAGAGATTCATGGGGGAATGTTGTTAGGCGTGTACCGTTTGATCGGGGTCTCGACGTTTTGAAGGAGGGTATAATAATCGATGATTGAAATTGAAAAGCCGAAAATTGAAACGGTCGAACTGAGCGAAGATGCCAAATATGGCAAATTCGTCGTCGAACCGCTTGAGCGTGGATATGGTACAACCTTAGGGAACTCCTTGCGTCGTATCCTATTGTCTTCACTCCCTGGTGCAGCTGTAACATCGGTGCAAATCGACGGCGTCTTGCATGAGTTTTCAACGATTGACGGCGTCGTTGAAGATGTGACAGCCATCATTTTGAATATCAAAAAACTAGCGTTGAAAATTTATTCAGACGAAGAGAAAACGTTGGAGATTGATGTGCAGGGTGAAGGAGTTGTCACGGCTGCCGATATCACTCACGACAGCGATGTAGAAATTTTAAACCCGGACCTTCATATCGCGACGCTGGCGGAAGGCGGCCGCCTGCGCATGCGCATGACTGCCAAGCGGGGGCGCGGATATGTTCCTGCTGAGGCGAATAAGCGCGAAGACCAGCCCATCGGCGTCATTCCGATCGATTCCATTTATACGCCGGTCTCCCGAGTTTCCTATCAAGTCGAGAATACAAGGGTCGGCCAAGTGACGGACTATGACAAGCTGACCATTGATGTGTGGACGGATGGAAGCATTGGGCCGAAAGAGGCCATTTCCCTTGGAGCGAAAATTTTAACGGAGCACTTGAACATTTTTGTCGGCTTGACGGATGAGGCGCAAAATGCGGAGATCATGGTCGAGAAAGAGGACGATCAAAAAGAAAAAGTGCTCGAAATGACGATCGAGGAACTCGATCTTTCGGTTCGTTCCTACAATTGCTTGAAGCGGGCCGGCATCAACACTGTTCAAGAACTGACGCAAAAAACGGAAGAAGATATGATGAAAGTGCGCAACCTCGGCCGCAAGTCGCTTGAGGAAGTAAAAGCGAAACTGGCTGAGCTTGGCCTCAGCCTGCGCAAAGACGACTAAGTGCCGGCCTCCGCCGGCAAGCCGGAAACACACTTTCACCATATTGCTTTGATGATGGCCACCATGAGGAACACATCACTTTAAAAGGGAGGGACATTTGATGTCGTACAGAAAATTAGGACGCACGACTTCGCAACGAAAAGCACTGCTTCGCGACTTGGCAACAGACTTAATCATCAACGAACGCATTGAAACGACGGAAGCGCGGGCGAAAGAACTGCGCTCGGTCATGGAAAAAATGATTACGCTCGGCAAACGCGGCGATTTGCATGCCCGCCGCCAAGCAGCGGCATTCATCCGCAAGGAGGTCGCCAACAGCGAAACCGGCCAGGATGCGTTGCAAAAGCTGTTCAGCGACATTGCGCCGCGCTACCAAGATCGCCAAGGCGGCTATACGCGCATTATGAAACTTGGTCCTCGCCGCGGTGACGGGGCGCCGATGGTCATTATTGAACTCGTGTAACGGTTTCATTTCAACAAGGGCGAGACAGTTTCGTTTGAACTGGATCTATGCCCTTTTTTTGTTTACCATCATTTAGCAGGCTGCGTTTGCAACGCGGCGAAGCAAGGGGAAACGATCATGGCCGAACCAATCTTGTCGATCGAGGGAGTGTCCTTTCGCTATCCAAATCAATCCGACTATGCGGTGCAAAACGTCAGCTTCACGGCCGAGCGCGGGGAGTGGTTAGCGATCGTCGGCCATAACGGATCCGGCAAATCGACCATCGCTCGGATGCTGATCGGCTTGCTTCGGCCGGAGCGGGGCGCCATTCGCTTGTTTGGACGCCTTTTGAACGACGCAACCGTTTGGGAGGTGCGCCGCCGCGTCGGCCTTGTGTTCCAGAACCCGGACAACCAGTTTGTCGGTGCGACCGTGGAAGACGACATCGCTTTTGCCCTTGAAAACAACGGCATTCCGCGCTTGGAAATGGTCGAGCGCATTCGCGAGGCCATTCGCCAAGTCCATATGGAGCCGTTTCTCCATTATGAGCCGCACCGGTTGTCTGGGGGGCAAAAACAGCGCGTCGCCATCGCTGGCATTTTGGCGCTCCGCCCCGATATGATCATTTTGGACGAAGCGACATCGATGCTTGACCCGCGTGGAAGGGAAGAAGTGCTTGAGACGGTGCGCCGCCTGAACCGCCAGCAGCGCATTACCGTCTTGTCAATTACCCATGATTTGGAAGAGGCAGCGAAGGCGGACCGTCTCATTGTGATGAACAAAGGCGAAGTGATGGCAGAAGGGACGCCGGAGCAAATCTTTCGGCTCGGAAGCAAGCTCGAGCGCATCGGTCTTGATTTGCCGTTTGCCGTGAAAATGGGCAGTCGCTTGCGGGAACAAGGCATTCCGCTTCGGGCTGGATATTTCACGACAGAGGAGTTGGTCGAGGAGCTATGGACATTGTATTCGAAAAAGTAGAGCATGTGTACAACGCCCGTTCACCGCTTGCCCGTCGGGCGCTCTATGATGTCAATGTCGCAATCCGAAGCGGGGCGTACGTTGCCGTGGTTGGGCATACGGGCTCAGGAAAATCGACCCTCCTTCAGCATTTAAACGGGTTGCTGCAGCCGACAAGCGGCGCGGTGAAGATCGGCGAAGAGACGATCACGAGCCATAAGCGGCCAAAGCAGCTGAAACCGCTGCGCAAAAAGGTCGGGGTCGTCTTCCAGTTCCCGGAGCACCAGTTGTTTGAAGAAACGGTGGAGAAAGATATTTGTTTTGGCCCGCTCAATTTTGGCGTGCCGGAAGACGAGGCGAAGCGGAAGGCGCGGGAGCTCATTAAGCTCGTCGGATTGAGTGAAGACGTATTGGCGAAATCGCCGTTTGATTTGAGCGGAGGGCAAATGCGGCGCGTCGCCATCGCCGGCGTGCTCGCGCTTGAACCAGAAGTGCTCGTGCTCGATGAACCGACCGCGGGCCTTGATCCGCGCGGGCGCAAAGAGATGATGGAGATGTTTTATCGCCTCCATCGTGAGAAGCAGTTGACAACCGTTCTCGTCACCCACAGCATGGAAGATGCAGCTCGGTACGCTGATGAAATCATCGTCATGCATGAAGGAACGGTATGGGGCCACGGAACGCCGGAAGAGATGTTTCGCGACGCTGACAAACTGGCTGCCATCGGTTTGAGTGTGCCGGAAACGGTCAAATTGAAACAGCAGCTCGAAAAGCGGTTCGGCGTTGTCATTCCGTCGCCATGCTTGACGTTGGAACAGACAGCGGAAGCCATCCAGCAATTGTTCTCCAAGGTGAGCGTCCATGACTAATCATTTGATTATCGGGCAATATGTGCCTGGTCATTCCGTCATTCATCGCTTAGACCCGCGCGCCAAACTATTGATCGTGTTTGCTTACGTCCTGATCGTCTTTTTGGCGAACAATGCGGCGACGTATGCACTGCTGTCGCTGTTTGCGTTTGCCTTTGCAGCTCTGTCTCGCATCCCGTTTTCGTTCATTGCCCGCGGCTTGAAACCGATTTTATGGGTCGTTTTGTTTACATTGCTGTTGCATCTATTCATGACGAAAGAAGGAGACGTCATCTACCAAATCGGTGCGCTCTCTGTATATGAAGGCGGCATCAAGCAAGGGGTCTTTATTTCCCTAAGGTTTTTGCTCCTTGTATTGATGACGACGATGTTGACGTTGACGACGACGCCGATTGAAGTGACCGACGGCGTCGAAAGTTTGCTCGGGCCGCTCAAAAAGATGCGCGTTCCTGTCCATGAGCTCGCCTTGATGATGGCCATTTCGCTTCGATTCATTCCAACATTGATGGAAGAGACGGAAAAAATTATGAAAGCACAGGCGGCTCGTGGTGTTGATTTTTCTGGCGGCCGTTTTTCCGAACGGATGAAAGCCATTGTCTCACTGCTTGTGCCCCTGTTTATCAGCTCGTTCAAACGAGCCGATGAGCTGGCGACAGCCATGGAGGCGCGCGGCTACCGCGGCGGGGAAGGGCGGACGAAATTCCGCCAGCTCGCTTGGAAGCCGGTGGACATCGCGTTTTTAGCGGCTGTGGCGCTGCTGGCCGTATTGCTTTGTTTATTACGCTCATAGCGGAGGAAGGCCATGACACAACGGATCAAATGCATCATCGCCTATGATGGCACCCACTTTTCCGGCTACCAAATCCAGCCGGGAAAGCGGACGGTGCAAGGCGAGTTTGAGGAAGTGCTTCGGCGGATGCATAAAGGGACAAAAGTGCGTGTGGCGGCTTCCGGAAGGACGGATGCCGGCGTTCATGCCTATGGGCAAGTGATCCACTTTGATACGCCGCTTTCCCTTTCCTCGGAGCAGTGGAAAAAGGCGTTGAACGCCCAGCTGCCGGATGATATCGTCGTTCGCTTTGTACAGGAGGCCGATGCAGACTTCCACGCCCGTTTTTCGGCGAAAGCGAAAGAATACCGCTATAAAGTATGGACGGCTGCCGAGCGCGACGTGTTTCGCCGCCATTATTGCGCATGGCATCCATATTCGCTTCATATCAGCGCGATGAACGAGGCGCTTCGTTTGCTTCATGGAACGCACGATTTTACAAGCTTTTGTTCCGCAAAAACGTCGATCGAAGACCGGGTGCGCACCATGTATCGGGCTGAAGTGAAGGCCGACGGCCCGATGCTCGAGTTTCGGTTTGTCGGCAGCGGCTTTTTGTACAACATGGTGCGCATTATCGTTGGCACGGTGTTGGAGATCGGCCAAGGGAAGCGTTCTCCCGCCGACATTTCGACACTGCTTGCGGCGAAAGATCGGCGCCTCGCTGGTCCAACCGCGCCGGCCGAAGGGCTGTATTTATGGCGCGTATACTATGAGGATGAATGTTTGGTTCACTCATTGGTGGATGGCTGATGGTTTTCTCCGGCTTTTTAAGACAACGAGTCCTTGTGTAACATCTTCTTGACATTGGCGCGCCGGCAAGCTATTATATCATATGGCATGTATTTTCCACGATTAGCCCCGGACCATAATCGTGTTGAAATAAACGACCATTTTGTTTGTTCATTTTTTTATTTTAGGAGGGAACTGCATTGCGTACGACTTATATGGCGAAACCGAATGAAGTAGAGCGTAAATGGTACGTTGTCGACGCAGCTGGCAAAACGTTAGGCCGCTTAGCCAGCGAAGTAGCGGCGCTGTTGCGCGGCAAACATAAACCGACGTTCACTCCGCACGTTGATTGCGGAGATCACGTCATCGTCATCAATGCGGACAAAGTCGAACTGACTGGGAAAAAGTTGACGAAAAAACTGTACTATCGCCACAGCTTATATCCGGGTGGCTTAAAAGTAAGAACAGCGCTGGAAATGCGTACGAACTACCCGGAACAAATGATCGAACGTGCGGTGCGCGGCATGCTTCCAAAAGGCAGCCTTGGCCGGCAAATGTTCAAAAAGTTGCACGTTTACCGTGGAAGCGAACATCCGCATCAAGCACAAAAACCAGAAGTGTATGAACTTCGCGGATAATCATAAGGGAGGGTATGATTTTGGCACAAGTACAATATTACGGCACAGGTCGTCGCAAAAGCTCGGTCGCCCGTGTCCGCCTTGTCCCGGGCGATGGCCGCATCATTGTCAATAAGCGTGACATTCGCGAGTACATCCCGACGGAAGCGCTCATCGAAATGGTAAAACAGCCGCTCGTATTGACGGAAACGCTTGGCAGCTACGACGTTTTGGTGAATGTCCAAGGCGGCGGATTTGCCGGCCAAGCCGGTGCGATTCGCCATGGCATCGCCCGTGCGTTGCTTGAAGTCGATCCGGAATTCCGCACGGTGCTGAAACGGGCCGGTTTGCTGACGCGCGATGCTCGCGTTAAAGAACGCAAAAAATACGGGCTCAAAGGCGCCCGCCGCGCTCCGCAATTCTCGAAACGTTAATCGCGTGATGTTCCAACCCAGCCGATTTGGCTGGGTTTTTTGCTTATTTCTGCCTTTCGCCCGCGCGTATGATTGTGAGCGATCGTTAGACACTACATCGTAAAGGAGCGTGAAAGACGATGACAGTCATCACTTCATTGGCGGAAAAAAGGCAGGAAAAGCAGCTTCGCTATGAACGGAACATGTTGCGCGAACTGTCGCTTGAGAAATTACGGACCAAAGCGCTTGAGCACTTTGTTCCGTTTTATACGGCGTATCGGATGTTCCCATCCGTTGTTGAGGAAGGCTGTATTGATCTGGCCATTGAAGCGTATTTGCTCGGCGCTCGCTACAGCCGATTCGGCTATTATGGGGAGCCGGCGGCCAGCGTACGTTGTCGATGTGCTCAAGAAGAAAAATATTTGATCGATACGCTGTTTGATTTTCTTTGCTTTTGGGGCAATATCGACAACGATTTCCTCAGCCAGTCGCTGTATGACGCGTGTGAACAATATATCGGCAACTGGTGGACGGAAGGATTTGAGCGGGGCAAAAAACGGCGTCGTCTAAAACTTCGCTGAATGAGTTCTATTCCCGCGCCTTGTCCCATATAAGATAGAGAAGGGAAACGTGCGGGAGGAGAAACAATGAGAGAAAAATGGAAGTGGCTGGTCGCTTTTGCTGCCGTCGCCCTTATGAGCACTTTGCTATTTCCGTCTTTATTTTCCGATTTGACATCAACAAAACCATGGAATCTCCCATTATCGGGGAGAATCATCGTATTGGACCCCGGCCATGGTGGGCCGGACGGCGGCGCCGTCGGTGGCGAGGCGGTGGAAAAGGACATCGCGCTCAACGTGGCGAAAAAGCTGCGCGATTATCTGCAGCAGCAAGGGGCGCTCGTCCTGATGACGCGCGAGACGGATCGGGACTTGGCCAGCCCGTCCACACGCGGCTACAGCCGACGGAAAACGGAGGATTTGCTCGAACGAACGGCTTTCGTCAATCGATCGAATGCCGATCTTTTCATCAGCATCCATCTCAACGCCATCCCGTCGCCGCGTTGGCGAGGAGCGCAGACGTTTTATTACGGGTCGTTCATCGAAAACGAGCGGCTGGCGAGATTTATCCAAGCGGAATTGCGGCGCAATTTGGAGAACACCCATCGACTGGCAAAAATGATTGATACCGTCTATTTGCTCAAGCATGCAAAAATCCCCGGCGCGCTTGTCGAGGTTGGGTTTTTGTCGAATCCCGATGAGCGAGAGCTGCTTGTGTCTGATGGCTACCAAACGAAGCTGGCCGCCTCGATTTATAAAGGAGTGCTCCGCTATTTTTCCAATGAACATACGCCTCGCGAGTAGCGGGGATTTTTTAAGGTCGGAACAGAGGAGACAGACAGCCGACCGGCCTTGTTTCGCCAAAAGGAATTAGAAATTCCCCCCTTTTCAACCGCGGGGACGTGCGGGAGCAAGTCAAACATGGCGGCCGTCTGCCGATTTATGGTATGATAACACGTAGAAATGACCATTGATTTGCAAAAGGGTTGGTGAATACGATGTTGACGGAAACTGAAGTGCGCGCCATTCTTGAAAAGATGAAAGATCCCTTTTTAAACAAAACGTTTAAAGAGACGAATGCCATCCAAGAAATCAAAATTAAGGAAGAGAAAAACCATGTCAGCGTGAAAATCGCGCTCGCCAAAACCGGAACGCCCGAGCAGCTTCGCGTGCAAACGGCGATCGTCGAGCAGCTGAAAGACGCGGGCGCTGCGACGGTCGGGCTGCGGTTCGCCGAACTGCCGCGCGACGTGGTGGAGAAATATAGCGAAAACAAGCAAAAAACGACGTATATCGCCATTGCCAGCGGCAAAGGTGGAGTCGGCAAGTCGACCGTTTCCGTCAATTTGGCGGTCGCGCTCGCCCGGCTCGGCAAAAAAGTCGGGTTGATTGACGCGGACATTTATGGGTTCAGCGTTCCGGACATGATGGGAATCACCGAGCGCCCGACGGTGAGGGGCGACAAAATCATCCCGGTCGAACGGTTTGGCGTAAAAGTCATTTCGATGGCCTTTTTCGTCGAGGACAACGCCCCGGTCATTTGGCGCGGCCCGATGCTTGGGAAAATGTTGAACAACTTTTTCAAAGAGGTCGAATGGGGAGACTTGGATTACTTGCTGCTTGACTTGCCGCCTGGTACGGGCGACGTCGCCTTGGACGTCCATACGCTCTTGCCGTCGTGCAAAGAAATTATCGTCACGACTCCGCATCCGACCGCTGCGTTTGTCGCTGCCCGCGCTGGGGCAATGGCGTTGCGCACCGAACATGAAATTATCGGCGTGATCGAAAATATGTCGTACTACGAGAGCCGGAAAACAGGGGAGCGGGAGTATGTCTTCGGCAAGGGTGGCGGAGAAAAGCTGGCTAAAGAGCTGCAAACCGAGCTGTTAGGGCAGCTGCCGCTTCAGCAGCCGGATTGGAACGACGACGACTTCGCTCCGTCCGTTTACGCAGAAGATCATCCGATCGGGAAAATTTATATGGATATCGCCCGCAAAATCGTTGCAAAATATTAATCGGTTTCACAAAAAGCGTCCGATGGCGAGAAACCGCCGATTAGAGCGTTGGCGGTTTTCAGCGCACGGACGCTTTTTTTGCTTGATTAACCTCCTCCGCCTTGTTGGTTGCCGGTGCTTTCTTCTCCCTCTCCCCCTTCCCCTCCGCCTTCTTCTTGTTTTTCTCCGCCTTGCTGAACCTTTTCAGCTGCTTTCATCAACATATCTTGAATTTTCGCCTGATACAGCGGGCTGTTCAACGTTTCCGTGATCACCTTTTGCAAATGCTGGCGGAACTCTTTGCTTTTTAAGACATCGACCATGGCTTTTTCCATTTCTGGATCTTTTAAAATATCGATCATCAGCGCCTGGTAATCGGGATCTTTCATGAGCGCCTTCATCATTTTTTCATGTTCTGCTTGCAGCCCTTTGGCAAAACTTTCAGCGAATTTCGGGTCTTTTAACGCACTTTCCCAGAACTTTTTTCCTTGATCGGATGTCAGCATTTGTTGCAGCGTTTCTTTTACAGCTTTTTGATCTATGACTAGTTGCTGCTTCATCTGATCTTCCGACATAATATCTTGAATCGCCTTTTTC
Organism: Geobacillus sp. CCR; assembly: GCF_052906625.1. Lineage (NCBI taxonomy): Bacteria > Bacillati > Bacillota > Bacilli > Caryophanales > Anoxybacillaceae > Geobacillus > Geobacillus sp. CCR. The sequence goes on from NZ_JBREBQ010000022.1 coordinate 55,635, forward strand.
CCCTCGTCGGTTTTTAAAATGTCAACAACCATCTTTTTCGTTTCGTCATAATCCGGGGGAGGGGGGCTGATTTCTTGAGGGGCACAGGAACCAAGAACGAGAAAACTGAGCAAGAGGAGCGGTAGGCATTTGTTCATGAAAGTGAGCTCCTTTCTGCAAAAATCCCTCACCCTTAATATGAATGTTGGCGAAAAAAATATACATGGGGGAGATCGGAGCTGGCTTTTTCACAAGGGCGCTGGTAAAATGGTAAGCGGGTTATGCTGAAATGATGGAGGATGAAGCTGTGAACAGCCGCAAATGGGTGCGTTTATTTTTATCGACGCTGCTGATCGGCGGCATCGCCACGGCGGCCGTCGGCATTGTGTTCAACTGGGAAGAATTCGGGCGCTTGCTGTTGCGCCTGGAAATGGTCGAATTTATGGCTGTTTTGTTATGGCATATCGGTGTTGGCTTTATTTTCAGCGTCATCAGTCAGGCGGGGTTTTTTGCTTATTTAACCGTCCACCGGTTCGGGCTTGGCATCTTCCGTTCGCTATGGAACGCTGTGCAGGTTGTTTTGATCATGTTCGTGCTGTTCGATTTAGTGTATTTCCGCTACATGGCGTTTGCGGACAAGGGCGATTCAATCATTCCGTATCTATTGACCGCATTGTTCATTTTGGTGGTTGGTCTCGTTGTTGCCTACGTCAAGAGCGCACAGACGAACAAAGGGGCGTTCGTTCCGGCTTTGTTCTTTATGGTCGTCGTTACGGTCATTGAATGGTTTCCCGTGTTGCGCATCAACGACCGTGATTGGCTGTATTTGATGTTGATTCCTTTATTAGTATGCAATGCATACCAGCTTCTTATACTGCATAAATTGACAGGCAGCGCGAAACAATAAAGAAAGCAAGGCGCCGCCTGTTTTCTTATGGCAGCCGCGAAAAAACGGCTGTTCGCCAAAAGCCAATCATTCCAATTGGCGGCTTGTCTGCCGCCGCAATCCAGCCGCACCGGCGCAGGCCGCTGTCGGAACGTGTCACTCGATCCCGCGGCTTTCGGCTTCGCCATTCGCCAACAGCTCGGAGAGGTTGACGTTTTTGTAGCCGTTTTCTTTCATGGAAGCGATAATTTTCGGCAGCGCTTTGGCTGTCTGTTTTGCCGAATCAGATGCGTGAAGGAGCACGATATCGCCCGGTTCCAGGTCCCTCGTGACGTTCTCAACAATTTGGTCTGTCCCAGGGTTGAGCCAGTCTTTCGAGTCAATGCTCCAATGGACGACAGTGTAGCCGAGGGACTGAGCAACTTTTAACACATTTTTGTTGAAGTTCCCCCCAGGGGGGCGCAGCAGCTCAACCTGTTTAATTCCCAACATGTCAAACACTTTTTTCGCCATGATTAAATCTTGACGGATTTTGGCGTTCTCAAGTTCCGTATAGTTGACAAAGTTATATCCCATACTGCCAATCTCATGCCCCTCCTCTTTGATCCGCTTCACTACGGCTGGATGGCGTTCGGCCCATGAGGCGGATAAAAAAAAGGTCGCGTTTTGAATCCCGTGCTGCTTCAAGACATCCAAAATTTTGTCTGCATTCTCATCTCCCCAGCTGATATCGAACGTCAACGCCACCTCATTGCGGGCGTTGTCCACTTTATATACCGCCTTCGGCCCAGAAGGAAGCGAAAAAACTGGACGGTTCATTTCATAAGCGTACAAGACGACGGCGGTGAAAAAGGCGGAGCAGATAATAATGAGAGCTTTTTTCAGCGTCCGTCCGTTCAACGCGTAAAACATGACATCGGCCCCCTTTTTTGCATTGTAAAATCGTTGTCCTAATAACATCTTATGCGGACAGCCATGGCGGTTATGAAACTTATTTGCCAGTCCTCTTACCGTCGAAGAGATGGAGGAAGCCTAAAGGAACGGTCTGGCGTCGGTTCCTGAAATTCCCCTAAAAAAGATATTGCATTTTTGATTGGTAAGTGGTATATTAAAAATCGTCGCTAATCGGACAGAGTGTTCGATAGCGGTGAGTGACGAAAAGCAACGGAAAAGATCTTGACAAGAAAAAAGAGGCATGTTAGTATAAAAGAGCTGTTTGCAAGAGGAAGATTCAACTATTCTTCAGTTCAAGACTGCAAATCAGCAGAGAAGTTGTTTCAATGCAGCAACTTTGCGTCTGTGTCTTCTAGTGAATTCGGGGGGATTGGGTTCCTCGGCGCAAGACTGCAACGAAGCAAGTTCAAGAAGAGGTCTCGTTCCTTGAAAACTGAACGAAACGAAGCGCGAAAGAAAAGCTGAGGCCCGCGGGTCGCCGCGATGGGCAAATGTTCTTCGCCTGCAGGGATTTACAATCCCGAAGGCGAAGGTGATTTGACCCCGAGCGGCGGCGGGCCGAAGCTGGACAATACGAAAAGCGGAGGCCGCTTTGGCCGAAGTTGGACAATGCGAAAAGCCAATCAACTTTCTTTGGAGAGTTTGATCCTGGCTCAGGACGAACGCTGGCGGCGTGCCTAATACATGCAAGTCGAGCGGACCGGATCGGAGCTTGCTCTGATTTGGTCAGCGGCGGACGGGTGAGTAACACGTGGGCAACCTGCCCGCAAGACCGGGATAACTCCGGGAAACCGGAGCTAATACCGGATAACACCGAAGACCGCATGGTCT
>NZ_JBREBQ010000023.1:0-56493 GCF_052906625.1 Geobacillus sp. CCR
TCCGACGTTGTACATGTTCTTGGCAATATGGCACAGTTCTCGAAGAGTCAAGTATTCTTCTTTGGTCAAACCATTTAGCTGTTGTTTGATACAAAAATACATTTTTTCACCTCCCATCTAACTATATGATACTATATTTTACTGAATCTATCCTATTTTCAGCAAAATATAGTTAAGGCGATTCATCTCCCACTTACTCCGCTTCGCTTCGTTGAAGTGGGAGTCTTCTCGCCTAATTAAGATAAATAAGAAACCGAAATAATGCCTTCAGCCGTTTCTTCTTGGGTCAGGCCTTTCATCAAGCGGGCGAATTTCAAGCGGTCGCCGAGTTTCAACAGAGAGCTCCTCCTTCGAACAAGTGTCTGATTTTACCGAAAATTATATCCTTTCCTTTTTTTTCTTGCATCACACTTTGGTACTAAAACAAAATGGAAAAAGCGCCCCAAAAAGCTGGGACGCTTTTTCGCTCCTACCCCGCAAGCGGACCGGGGAAGCGCAAGCCGCCGACGCATGAAAAGGCCCGCGGCAGCCAGCCATTCCTCTGCCTCTTGACTGAACGGGGCCGTTCGGATGGATCCATTTCCCATCCGCTGACACGTTCCGTCGTTTTGGTCTCGACAAAAACGGGATCACTTGGATGACGGCCCGCCGCCATGCCCTGTTCTTTGAGCCGGAAGCGCTTATCGCTTCGGCACTGTTTCGCCTTCCCACTCGAGCATGCCGCCCGTCATGTTGCGGACGCGATAGCCAAGCTCTTGCAAGTAGCGGCAGACGTTTTCGCTCCGCCGTCCGGAGCGGCAGACGAAAATATATTCTTCGTTGCGGTCGAATTCCTCAAGCCGATCGGGGATGTCGCCCATTTTAATATGTTTGGCGCCGGGGATCATGCCGAGGGCGACTTCCTCGTCTTCGCGCACATCGACAATGTTCAGCTTTTCCCCGCGTTCGAGTTTTTCTTTCACTTCAGCCGGCGTGATTTCCTTGATCTCTTCCATGGCAGATCGACCCCTTTCGTTGGTGGATAGGGAGCGGGCCGAAGCCCGCCCTCATCATCAGTTGGCGACGATATTGACGAGCTTGCCGGGGACGGCGATCACTTTGCGCACGGTTTTGCCCTCAAGCTGCTCTTTGATTTTTTCATCGGCGAGCGCCCGCTCCTCGAGCGCTTCTTTTGGCAAGTCAACTGGCACGTGCAAGCGCGACCGCACTTTGCCGTTGATTTGCACGACGATTTCCACGACGTCTTCCACAAGCTTCGTTTCATCATACGTCGGCCACGGTTCATAGGCGATCGTGTCCGTGTGGCCAAGCTTTTGCCACAGCTCCTCGCCGATGTGCGGGCAGACCGGCGACAAGAGCTTGACGAAGCCTTCCATGTATTCTTTTTTCATTTGCTCCGCTTTGTACGCTTCGTTGATGAACACCATAAGCTGCGAAATGGCGGTGTTAAAGCGCAAGGATTCGTAGTCTTCCGTCACTTTTTTCACCGTTTGGTGATAGATGCGCTCGAGCGTATCGTTTGCCGGTTCGTCGACAATGTTCGGGTTCAGTTCGCCATTCTCGGTGACAAAGAGCCTCCAGACGCGGTCGAGGAAGCGCCGCGCCCCGTCAAGCCCTTTCGTCGACCAAGCGATCGACGCCTCAAGCGGCCCCATGAACATTTCATACAGCCGCAAGGTGTCGGCCCCATGGCTTTCGATGATGTCGTCCGGGTTGACGACATTGCCTTTTGATTTGCTCATTTTTTCGTTGTTTTCGCCTAAAATCATCCCTTGGTTGAACAGCTTTTGGAACGGTTCTTTCGTCGGCACGATGCCAAGGTCATAGAGAAACTTATGCCAGAAGCGGGCATAAAGCAAATGCAAAACCGCGTGCTCCGCCCCGCCGATGTAAACATCGACCGGCAGCCACTTTTTCAGCTTTTCCGGATCGGCGAGCTGCTTGTCGTTGTGCGGGTCGATGTAGCGTAAATAATACCAGCAGCTTCCAGCCCATTGCGGCATCGTGTTCGTTTCGCGCCGCCCTTTTTTCCCGGTTTTCGGGTCGACAACATTGACCCATTCTTCGATGTTGGCCAGCGGCGACTCGCCCGTTCCCGACGGACGGATTTCATCCGTTTTCGGCAACACAAGCGGCAATTCCTCTTCCGGCACCGGCGTCATCGTGCCGTCTTCCCAATGGATGATCGGAATCGGCTCGCCCCAGTAGCGCTGGCGGCTGAACAGCCAGTCGCGCAGCCGGTACGACACTTTTTTCCGCCCTTTGCCGTGCTCCTCAAGCCAGGCGATCATTTTGTCGATCGCTTCCTGCTTGTTCAACCCGTTCAAAAACTCGGAGTTGATATGCTCGCCATCTCCGGTGTACGGTTCTTTTTCGATATCGCCGCCGGCGACGACTTCTTTCATCGGCAAGTGGAATTTTTTCGCAAACTCGTAGTCGCGCTCATCGTGCGCCGGCACGGCCATGATCGCTCCGGTGCCGTAGCTCATCAAGACGTAGTCAGCGATCCAAATCGGAAGCCGATCGCCGGTGACCGGGTGAATGGCGTACGCGCCGGTGAACACGCCCGTTTTTTCTTTCGCCAAATCGGTGCGCTCAAGGTCGCTTTTGCTTTGAATTTCCTTTAAGTAGGCGTCAACGGCTGGCTTTTGCTCCGGCGTCGTGATTTTTTCAACGAGCGGATGCTCCGGCGCCAAGACGGTGTACGTCGCGCCAAACAGCGTATCCGGACGCGTCGTGAACACGGTGAATGTTTCGTCATGGCCGTGGACGGCAAACTCGATTTCCGCTCCTTCCGAACGGCCAATCCAGTTGCGCTGCATCTCTTTAATGCTTTCCGGCCAGTCGAGCTCTTCCAAATCTTCAAGCAAGCGGTCGGCATAGGCGGTGATTTTCAGCATCCATTGCCGCATCGGCTTGCGGATGACCGGATGCCCGCCGCGCTCGCTCCGGCCGTTGATCACCTCTTCGTTCGCCAGCACCGTGCCGAGCGCCGGACACCAGTTGACCGGCACTTCATCCATGTAGGCGAGCCCTTTTTCATACAGCTTCAAGAAAATCCATTGCGTCCATTTGTAATAGTTCGGGTCGGTCGTATTGATCTCCCGGTCCCAGTCGTACGAAAAGCCAAGCGATTTGATTTGCCGGCGGAAATTGTCGATGTTTTTTTGCGTAAACTCCGCCGGGTCGTTGCCGGTATCGAGCGCATATTGCTCGGCCGGCAGCCCGAACGCGTCCCAGCCCATCGGGTGAAGGACGTTGTACCCTTGCATCCGCTTCATGCGCGCCAAAATATCGGTCGCCGTATATCCTTCCGGATGGCCGACGTGCAAGCCGGCGCCGGATGGATACGGGAACATGTCGAGAACGTAAAACTTCGGCTTGTCATCATCATCGGGCGTGCGGAACGTTTTGTTTTTCTCCCAATAGTCCTGCCATTTTTGTTCAATTTCGCGGTGGTTGAAGCTCATCGCAGCACTCCTCCTATCAAGTTCTACTTGCATCATTGACGAAAATATGTACAAAAAAACCCCCCATCCCCACAGCAAAGGGACGAGAGGCGCGCTTCCCGCGGTACCACCCTTTTTGGCGCGCCAAACGGCGCACCCGCTTTCTTCCTTAACGCGGATGGACGGCCGGCGCTGTCGATGACCGTTCACGCCGGCAACTCCGAGGCGAGTTCACGAGCCGACTTCGGTTGACTCGCACCATCCGTCAACTCTCTGCCGTCCGTCGGGCCCGCTACTGCTCCTCTTCACCGTTATTCGCCTTATTCGCACATGAATCGACCGATGAGTGGACAGAATGACAAATTTATTATTATTTTAAAAAATTTGTCGATCAATTGCAAGCCGAAATCTATACGGAAGCCGCGGTTTTTTCATCCGCGTTCTCCGTCCGCTTCGGGAGCCGACGATCATGCAAAAGCGCGGCCAGCACCGCCAATAAGGCAAACAATGCTAACATCATGATGAGCAGTTTCATTCCAAACAGATCGGCGACCGAGCCGCCGATGACCGGTCCGATCATCCGTCCGGCCGTGGCCGTCCCGTTGACGATTCCTTGGTAAAACCCGGCTTTCCCCGGGGGCGCCCATTCGTTCACCGCGGCCGGAATCGCCGGCCAGACGATCATCTCGGCGATCGTGAGCACAATCATGGACGCGGCAAACTCTGCAAACGAATGCGCCCCCAACAGCATGGCAAACGAAACGGCGAAAATAAAAAAACCGATCACGATTTGCCGCTTCAACGTCGGCATGAAGCGGCGGATGACCGCTGACAACAGCGGCTGGGCCAAGACGATCAACGCTCCGTTGATCGTCCAAAGCAAGCTGTACTGCCCGACTGGTATCCCGAGCTCGCGTGTATAGGCGGCGATCGTCGTCGACCATTGGACATAGCTCAACCAACACAGTCCATAGCCGGCGCAAAGGAGGGCAAGCGCCCAGCCCGCGGAGCGGGATGGCGCTCTTTCCGCTTCTCCGGATCGTTTCTTTCTCGGCGGCGGCAAGAGCGGAACGCGGCGCAGCCCGGCCACAACCGTAAACAAAAACGCGGCATACAACAAAAGATTGGCGAAAAAAACGAGCGAGAACGAATATGAAGCGACAAGCCCGCCAAGCGCCGACCCGACGGCGACGCCGATGTTTTGCGCGACATACAAGGCGTTGAACGCCCGCCGCCCCCCTTCCGGCCAAATCGCCCCGGCGTACGCCGACGCGGCCGGAAAGACGACGCCGCTGCCAACGCCGACAAACGCCAAAAACACCGCATAATGCGGCCAACCGTGCCAAACGCTTAAGCCGCCGAGCGCGGCTATCGTCAACATCGCTCCGGCCAACAAAACGCGAAACCCGCCGATCCGGTCAAACAAAAAGCCGCCGGCCAAGCTGCCGATGACGCTTCCCCCAGAGTTGAGCATGAGCACGACACCAGCGACAGCGAGCGGCTGGCCGAGCTGTTCGTGCAAATAGATCGTGTTTAGCGGCCATAGAAACGACGCCCCTGTCACATTGAGCGCCATGCCGACAAGCAGCCACCAAAGAGCGCGGGGCATCGGTCATCATCCTTTTCTGGCTTTTATTTTGAGTTCCGAAATAATTGTAGGGGAAAACAGGAAAAAATGCAATCAAAAAGGCGGAGCGTTCCGATGCGTCCGCCACTTTTTTGCCAAACTAACTCCCCACGGAAACAATGGCTTTTGAAGCGGGGCTCCTGCGCGAAAAGAAGAACAAGACGGAGCGGCTTCCGCCCCTTTGGCTTGTCGTCACCCGTTCCGCTGCTTGGAGCGGATCGGTTGGCCGCCCGTTTCCTCGTATTGCTTTTTCGCCAGCTTCACCGGGTCAAAGTCTTGACCAAGCTCAAGATCGTTATTGTTTTGGCCGTTGCGTGTTTTTTGTTCCGGATTCGTTTGTTTCAAGCGTCGCTTCATGTCGTGTTCCTCCTCGTTTCAGCGGTCAAGCAAAATCATGTCGTTTTGCAATTGCTCCAGTTGGAGCCGCATCCGATGCAGCTGCTCGCGCTGCTGGGCGTTGCAGCTTCGCGCCAAGTGCGCTAAATCGATGACCGTCTGCTCGAGCATCTGCTGGGCGTTGGTGTATTCGGTGATGTTGTAATGCTCCTGCTTTTGCGCTTCCGTATATTGCTCTTTCGCGTAGCGGATCACATCTTCACACCGCTGCAAAAATTCCTCAACGGATTGTCTTGTCGCCATGCGCTCACCTCGTTTCGTGATATTCCCTCATGTTTACTATGCGCCGCATAGGCCGGCCGTATCACGCCAATGATTGGCAGCGGTCGATTTTCCATGAAGTTTTTGTTACAATGCCGACGTGAGGATCTTCGTTCAGCTCGATCAATGTCGGTCAGCTCAAGGTTTTCTGTCACGCCGGCGCAGAGGATGGAAAGTTTAGGGGAAAAGCGATGGCATCCGACACTTTGGCGCAACGCCACGCCTGCCAACGTAAACGATGAAACGATCACAAGGAGGGGCCAACCGATGGCTTTGATGAACATTTTGCCGTTTGCCCGCTTTTTGCTTGATCAAGCAGTCAACGAAGGCGACATCGCCGTCGACGCGACCGTCGGCAACGGGCACGACACCGTGTATTTGGCCCAACGCGTCGGGGATTTCGGCCATGTGTTCGGCTTTGACATTCAGTCTGAGGCCATCACCGCCGCTTCCGCCCGCCTCGCGAAACATGGGCTATGCGGGCGGGCGACGTTGTTCGAGCGAAGCCATAGTGAACTGCTTGAGGCGCTTCCCGCCGATGTACACGGGCGCATCGCCGGCGCGGTGTTCAACCTCGGCTATTTGCCGGGCGGCAATAAGCAAATCGTCACCCAGCCGAAATCGACGATCGAAGCGGTCCGCCAGTTGCTTTCCGTCATGAAGCCGGGCGGCGTCATCGTTCTTGTCGTCTACCACGGCCATCCGGAAGGAAAGCGCGAACGCGACGCGCTCCTTGATTACGTCCGCTCTCTTGATCAACGGCGCGTCCATGCCTTGAAATACGAATTCATCAATCGGCAAAACAACCCGCCGTTTTTGCTCGCGCTCGAAACCCGGGCGGATAAGGGCGCCTGAATCAATCGGATCCCGCCCCTTTTGCCAATACAAGCAAACGGCCGCCCTTATGAAAAGGACAGCCGTTTTTGCCGCTCCTGCCAAAAGCGGTATGCTTTTCCGTTCCAATAGAAAAACTGCGACGCCGCCCCGCCGGCGCGGACGAGCCGGCGCGCCAGCCGGCGCAGCCCGCGCTGCTTTTTCACCTTGGCATCCGACAAATACAATCCAAGAAGCCCTCGGTGAATAAGGCGGTGAAACTCGCCGTGCGGAAGGGCGCCAACATGGCGGTCGGCCTCTTCGATGAAATGGCAAAGCCGCTCAAGCATCACCGTTTCATTCGGATAGTAAAAGCAAAAGTTTAAATCGCCGCCGTCCCGGTCTTCCTCCTGATCGATCAAATAGTCGAGCAAAATGTGCAGTCCTTGAATGTAAGGAAAATAACCGTCGCGCACTTGTCTCGCCATCTCCGGCGGCAGCGATTCGCCAAACGCATAGGCGACGAGGCAGAAAATGCCGAGCGTCGAACCGGAGCAGGCGGAAAACTCATACCACTCCATCGGCGGCAAGGCGTCTTTGTATTGCGCGAACCATTTCTCCAGCCGCGGCACCCGCTCGCTCGCTTCGACATGTTTATGCACTTGCAAGTCGCAATAATATCCGGCCAATTCATGCAAAAATGGGGCGATCGTCTCATAATGGCGCACCGTCTCGAGCACCTCTTGGCACGTGCGGACGAGCGCCGGCAAATAGCCGCCGTCTTCCTGTTCGCGGCGATGACGGTAATAGTTCGACGGCTCTGCTCCGATCGTCAAAGCGTCCGGCATCGAATCGTGCAAGGCGCGAAAGTCGAGCGGATCGAGCGAGGTGCTGCGGTCGCACAAATTATCCAAATAATCGCTGATCGTCTGGTAAGCAACGATAAAGCGGATGCAATCCTCCATGTTTTCTCCGGCCAAGAGCGCCAAAATGGAGCCGCCTTCGCAATGGAACGTTTTCGAAGCGATGCTCGCGAGCGCCTGGCGCCGCAATTCCGGGTCGGGAATGCGCTCGGCTTGGCGCCGCCAATAGGCAAGCTCGCGGTGGACAAGCGGAAGCACGTCACGATACACCATTTTCATCAAGGCGATGGGGTTTTTCGGAATGTTCAATCGGCTCACCTCAGGTGCAAACACCATGGTCTCGTCTCCTAGCATTTCCATCTTATCGGCAACCAAAATCGTTTCGCGTCTGAACAGCTTGCGATCTCGTCTTCCAGTATTGCCATCAATGCGGCCGGGGCAAACCATAAAAGGGTTGGCGACGGAGTGAAAAAGCCGCTCAACAACGGTTCTTCTCACGTTGAGAAGCTTTGTGAAATCGGATCTTCTTCCCCGATCCCAACCACTCATCGGGCGAAACGAAACGTTTTTCACCAATCCCGATTAGGCGCGCTCGCTTTCGTTGGCGATTTGGACGCAGCGTTGTACAATACATGGTGAACGATCGATTTTGCAACAGAAAGGAACGAACGCCCATGATTTACCCATACAAAGGCAAAACGCCGCAAATTGCCGCCTCCGCCTTTATCGCCGACTATGTGACGATCACCGGCGATGTCGTGATCGGCGAAGAGACAAGCATTTGGTTCAATACCGTCATTCGCGGCGATGTGGCGCCAACGGTGATTGGCAACCGGGTCAATATTCAAGATAACTCAATTTTGCATCAAAGTCCAAACAATCCGCTTATCATTGAGGACGGGGTGACGGTCGGCCATCAAGTCATTTTGCACAGCGCCATCGTTCGCAAAAACGCGCTCATCGGCATGGGCTCAATCATTTTGGACCGCGCGGAAATCGGGGAAGGCGCGTTTATCGGCGCCGGCAGTTTAGTGCCGCCGGGCAAAAAAATTCCGCCCAACACGCTCGCCCTCGGCCGGCCGGCGAAAGTCGTCCGCGAACTGACGGAAGACGATATCCGCGAAATGGAGCGCATCCGCCGCGAATATGTCGAGAAAGGGCAGTATTACAAAGCGCTGCAGCAACAGCGGACATCGTGCGCCGACAAAAAAGAGCTGCCGTGATCAGGCAGCTCTTTTTCTTTCATCACTTGTCCGCCAACGCCAGCGCTTGTTCTTTCAACAAGGCGGCTTTGTCGGTGCGCTCCCACGGCAGGTCGATGTCCGTACGCCCAAAATGGCCGTAAGCAGCCGTCTGTTTGTAAATCGGGCGGCGAAGGTCGAGCATTTTGATGATGCCCGCCGGGCGGAGATCGAAGTTGTTGCGCACGACTTCAATCAAAATGTCTTCCGACACTTTGCCGGTGCCGAACGTATCGATCGAAATCGAAACTGGGCGGGCGACGCCGATCGCGTAGGCAAGCTGCACTTCGCATTTGTCGGCCAGTCCTGCCGCGACGATGTTTTTCGCGACATAGCGGGCCGCATACGCCGCCGAGCGGTCGACTTTCGTCGGATCTTTGCCCGAGAACGCGCCACCGCCGTGGCGGGCGTAGCCGCCGTACGTATCGACGATGATTTTGCGCCCCGTCAACCCAGCATCCCCTTGCGGACCGCCGATGACAAACCGTCCTGTCGGGTTGATGAAATATTTCGTGTTCTCATCAAGCAGCTCCGCGGGCACGACCGGCTTGATGACCTGCTCTTTAATGTCGCGCTGGATTTGCTCTTGCGTAATTTCCGGATGGTGCTGCGCGGAAACGACGATCGTATCGACGCGCACCGGTTTGCCGTTTTCATCGTATTCGATCGTCACTTGCGTTTTCCCGTCCGGCCGCAAGTACGGCAAGACGTCCGTTTTGCGCACTTCCGCCAATCGGCGCGCCAAGCGGTGCGCAAGCGAAATCGGCATCGGCATCAATTCTTCCGTCTCATTGCAGGCGAACCCAAACATCAATCCTTGGTCGCCGGCGCCGATCGCTTCGATTTCCTCGTCAGTCATCTGACCTTCGCGCGCCTCGAGCGCCCGGTCCACCCCCATCGCAATGTCCGGCGATTGTTCGTCAATCGATGTCAGCACCGCGCACGTATCGGCGTCAAATCCGTATTTGGCGCGCGTGTAGCCGATCTCCCGGACCGTATCGCGGACGATGCGCGGAATGTCCACGTATGTTGATGTCGTGATTTCCCCGCTCACGAGCACCAGCCCGGTCGTAACGCTCGTTTCGCAGGCGACGCGGGCGTTTGGATCTTTTTCCAAAATGGCATCCAAAATGGCGTCAGAAATTTGGTCGCAAATTTTATCCGGATGTCCTTCCGTCACAGACTCTGAAGTAAACAAGCGGCGTTTGGCTGACATTCGGTTTGTTTCCTCCTCTTGGCATAATGTGGCGACACGGAACTCATTTCCCTTTTTCCCTTCGCAATATAAAAAACCTTTCCTGTAACGGCTGAGGAAAGGTCATGGCAATCGTATTGCTTCCTTTCACTCTTATCGTTCAAGGACTGCGCCTTGCCACAGGTTAGCACCATTTCACACATGTACAGTTGTGACGGTTGCTGGGCTTCATCGGGCCTGTCCCTCCACCGGCTCGGGATAAGAGTATCCGTTCAATGACTTATCTTATCGCAACGGAATCGGCAAAGTCAACTATCAAAATTCATTTTTTATCATTTCCAGCCGCGAAAATTCTTTCCTCAAGGAAACCAACACATTGGGCAAAATAAAGTTTGAAAAACCCACACAATTAGTATGGACTATTAATAAAAATGTGTTATACTATTTTCAAGAGTGATTACAAAAAGAAGGCAGGTTTTGAATATGGGGATCGCAAACATGACGAATAAGCTTGATTTATTGCTGCAAAAACCGTACGTGCATCATCAACTGTCCGTCGCCGAGCTCGTTGAGAAAGTCCTGCAACGGAACGAAGGACGGCTGACGCACACCGGAGCCGTCGCGGTGACAACCGGCAAGTACACAGGGCGGTCGCCGAAAGACAAATACATCGTCGAAGAACCGTCAACGAAGCAAACGATCGACTGGGGCGCGGTCAACCAGCCGATGTCTCCGGAGACGTTTGATAAACTGTACGACAAAGTGCTCGACTATTTAATGAAGAAAGATGAACTGTTCGTGTTTAAAGGCTTTGCCGGCGCCGATCCGAAATACCGGCTGCCGATTCAAGTCGTCAACGAATTCGCCTGGCACAACTTGTTCGTCCATCAGCTGTTCATTCGGCCGAGCGCCGCAGAGCTCGCCGCGCATGAGCCGCAATTCACCGTCATTTGCGCGCCGAACTTTAAAGCCGACCCGAAAGTTGACGGCACGCGCTCGGAAGCGTTCATCATCATCTCGTTTGAACGGCGCACCGTGTTGATCGGCGGCACCGAGTATGCCGGCGAAATGAAAAAATCGATTTTCTCGGTGATGAACTATTTGCTGCCGGAACAAGGCATCCTGCCGATGCACTGCTCGGCCAACGTCGGCCAGGAAGGCGACGTCGCCCTCTTTTTCGGCTTGTCGGGAACGGGAAAAACGACGCTCTCGACCGACCCGAACCGCCGCTTGATCGGCGATGATGAGCACGGCTGGTCAAACCGCGGCATTTTCAACATCGAAGGCGGCTGCTATGCGAAATGCATCAACCTATCGCGCGAGAAAGAGCCGCAAATTTTTGACGCCATCGGCTTCGGCGCGGTGCTCGAAAACGTCGTCCTCGACGACGCGACGCGGGTGCCGAATTACGACGACGGCACGCTGACGGAAAACACGCGCGCCGCCTACCCGCTTCAGGCGATCAAAAACATCATCGACCCAAGCGTCGCCGGCCATCCGTCCACGATCGTGTTTTTGACGGCTGATGCGTTCGGCGTCCTGCCGCCAATCAGCAAGCTGACGCGTGAACAGGCGATGTACCATTTCTTAAGCGGCTACACAAGCAAACTCGCCGGCACCGAACGCGGCGTCACCGAACCGGAAGCAACGTTCTCAACGTGCTTTGGCGCACCGTTTTTGCCGCGCCCGGCCGTCGAATACGCGGAAATGCTCGGGCAAAAAATCGCCGAACACAACGTCCGCGTCTTTTTGGTCAACACCGGCTGGACAGGGGGACCGTACGGCGTCGGCAGCCGCATGAAGCTCGCCTACACCCGGGCGATGGTGCAAGCCGCCGTCGAAGGGGAGCTGGACAACGTCGAAACGGTGCAAGACCCGATTTTCGGCCTCGCCATCCCAACCCACGTCCCCGGCGTGCCGGATGACGTCCTGCAGCCGCAAAACACATGGGCTGACAAACAAGCATACGAACAAAAAGCAAAAGAGCTGGCGCAAAAGTTCCGCGCCAACTTCCGAAAGTTCGCCCATATCGACCCGACGATCGAAAAACTCGGCGGACCGCTCGTGTAACAAGAACCCGGCCGGACAGGGAACATCCTGTTCGGCCGGTTTTTCTGTTCTTTCCTCTGCTTTCGTCTCCGACACTGAATCGTTAGACATTTCTGTACGTCGGTCCGTTTCATTCGCCTCAAACAACCAGACTCGAGCAAACGCAATGAGCTTCTGTGTTTTCATTTGCCGCAATGGCCATGAGTTCTGCAAGGAATACGTAATGTCATCAAAAGATGGATGATTAATGAACTTGCGCATTATTTCTAAAGTTTTTACTCCCTGTTTCCCCAAGAATTGTGTTCTTACTTCTATTTCTCCAACTGTTTTCCGCAAATCATTCATATACTTATCACAATTTTTAGTATCATTAAACAAGTGATCAAGATGCATAATTCCTATAGAAACTCCAGCAGCATGATATGCTCTGTCTAAAGGCCTTTTGATTTTCAAGATACTCTAAACAGAATAAGGGGGAGGCTTCCATTGCTTCAGTATATCCATTTACCTTTAGCAGATTGTTGAAAATCAACCCGTTTTCCTTCGCTCCATCGTTTTGGGGCGTGGCAAAAAGCCAGTTTCATCAAAGACTGAAGATCTGATTTTTGGTTCATTTTGACTATTCCATCACCAGTCGTTTCGATGATCAAAGAGAGGATTGAGGTCATGAAAAATAAAACATTTCATTTCCTTTGGATCGGACAATCTTTCGCGAATTTCGGAGATGTGTTCTACATTGTTTCCGTTGTCTCTTACCTATATCATTTGACATCGAAAGCCATGGCTGCCGCATTAGTCCCTTTTTTCGTTACATTGTCGTTATTTATTAGCGGAATCGTCGCACCGATATTTTTCGAAAAATATAAACTAAAAACGTTATTGTCCTACGGACAAATGTGTAAAACATTTCTGCTGCTTTTTCTCTCGCTGTTTTTGCACTGGGGTGCGGAACATTACACTGCGATCGTTTATGTTTTTGTATCATTGATCGCTTTTTTAGATGGGATCAATAATCCGATTAAAAACTCCCTCGTTCCTTTTATCGTTTCCAAGGAGGAAATCTTGAAAGCCAACAGTTTTGTAAACACGTTAGACCAATTCATCAAACTTAGCGCATGGCCGATTGGGAGTTTGATTGTCAGTGTAGGGTCGCCGTTCCTTTTAATCAATATCACCTTATTGTTCTATGTCGTCTCAAGCATTCTCATGTTTCTGTTGCATATACAAGAACATACAAAGAAGAAGACGGCTCAAGGCAAAGGCCTAAAGAACTTTCTCCTTTCGATCCGT
The DNA here is from genome assembly GCF_052906625.1 of Geobacillus sp. CCR. NCBI lineage: Bacteria > Bacillati > Bacillota > Bacilli > Caryophanales > Anoxybacillaceae > Geobacillus > Geobacillus sp. CCR. Next base: position 13,185 of record NZ_JBREBQ010000023.1, read on the forward strand.
CTAGGATGGGAATACACTTGGAGAAATGTGCACGCTAAATCGATTAGCTTCATGTCATTTTTTGAAGGAATCGGAAATGGGGTCTGGATTTCGGCCATCCTTTATATGTATGTGAAAGAACAATTACATGTAGGAGAGGAATGGTGGGGATATATTAACTCTGTTTTCTTTGGCGGCATGGTGATAGGGGGATTGTTAAGCGTTAAGTTTAGTCAATCGGTTGAAAAAAATCAGCAATTTTTTGTATTGTTTGGCCCGTTTTGTATCGCTATTGTCACACTGTTATTTGGCACAACGACGCACGGTGCGCTGGCGCTTCTGTATTCCGCCCTGTACGGGATCATCGAACAATGGAAGCTGATCTGTCTTCAGACGATTCTTCAAAAAAATGCCCGGATGGACGCTCTGCCTCATGTTTTTTCCGTGCAGGGAGTCATTAGTTCCGTAACGTTCGGGATTTCCGCCTTATTGATGAGCTTTATAGCCGATGTTTACGGGATTCGCTTTTCGTTTTATTTGTCTGTTTGCTGCTTTTTGATCAGCGGCTGGATCAGTTATCGTCAGCGAAAAATCTGGAGTTATAAGGAGAACCAAAAAGGAGAAATCACTGGAACTATTTTGTGAGCTCCCTCTGTAAATGATCACTTTATTTCAGAACAAAGCAAAGGAATCAGTCTTGCTTAATCATATGGCAGAGTGCAAACCGAAGGATTGTTTGCGCTCCTGCCTTTTCAAAATTAGAATAAAAACGCCAATCGGGACGATGAACGTCACCGACAAATTCTGTCAATAGACTTTACCCTCGATGGCCGTAAGGTTCGAACGCATAAAATGATTGTCGTCGATCCCCCGGGGTTTTTGCACGATTGGGGGTCGACGACAATGTGAGGCTCGACGGCGAAGAGTCTGCTCTGCTTACCCCTTCACCCGTTCGATCTTCTCAACCGGCAGCCCGGTCAGTTCGTGGATCGTGTCGACATCGTACCCTTTCGCCAACATTTTCTTCGCGATGTCGATTTTCCCTTCCTCGATCCCTTTTTGACGTCCCTGTTCAATCCCTTGCTTCATCCCTTGCTTCATCCCTTGCTTTATTCCTTGTTTCAACCCTTGTTCGATTCCTTGTTTGACTCCTTGTTGAATGCCTTTCTCGATTCCCCGCTGTTCGTATGAGATGATGAGCTCCATCACTTGTTTCGCTTCCTTCGTCTCCATTTGGCTCACCTCGTTTCGCAGTTGGATTTCCTCCGCTTCGGACAACCGCAAATACGTTTCAAAAAACCCAAACAACAGCCGCTGCTTCGCCTCATCGAGCTCGAGGCGGACTAGCATGCGCAAAAACTCCTTTTTCACTTCCACCTTCTCGCTTTCATTATACCCCATTTTGCTTAACAAGGCGGCGGCAACCGGATTGTCACGGCGGATGTACTCGCGCCACGGCAGTTTGCGCAGCTCCACCGTCAGAAAGCGGAAGTCGAGAACGGTCAAAAACGGAAACTGGACGACCAATGAGGAAGGTTCATCGTGGTGTTCATCATAGCTGAAGATGGCGATCGGAAGAATGCGGCGGCGGTATTTTTGAAACAAGCGGCTGAAGTAGAGGAACATTCGCTCGGGGAAGGTCCGCTGTGCGTAGCTTTGGTGTTCGACATGGACGATGATGAGCCCTTCCTCCCCCTTCATCTTCGTTTCGACCAACAAGTCGACGCGATGCTTCTCTCCGGCCGTCACGTCGGTAAACAGTTCTTCTGTGAGGAAAGAAAGGTGGCGAACGTCGATGTGCTCGTACACGTTGGGAAAGAAAAGAAGCAAAAACTCTTCGAAAAACGTCGACAGCAACTCTTTGAACAACCGGTCGTGATCGATTCGCGGTTTGGCCACGTTTCCCCTCCTTGCGGCATCGAATTCATCGTATGATATTCGCTCTCCGCGGCCAAACTCCTTCTCCTCCCCCCTACTTTTTTTATGGTATGATCAAACGTCGCACAGGAAATCCTCAAGCAAAGGCTATTTTTATGCTTGTCTGAACCGGCCTGACGCCACAAGTTAACTATAGACGGAAAAAACTTGAGCCAAGAGCGCAAACCGTTCTTCCGTTTGCGCTCCTGTCCGATGAACCCGTTCAGCTCTCATTCAGCCGCTTCATGGTGTGCAGCCTCGTTCAATTCGTCGAATACAGGCTGACGAGCTCATACGTCACCGTCGTCCGACTGTCTTCCCATTCGAGCTTTCTCACGACCGCGACGCCGCTCGCTTCGCTTTGCACCGTCCGGCGCACTTCAAGCGGCACGTCAAGCGGATACAAGCGGTAGCCTTCTTTTTTCAACACAAACACATTTCCTTGAACGCGCTGTTCCTTTCCTTTTGTCACAATGACCGTCTGCAGCTCCATCGGCATGCCCATATGATTCCAACCTCCTTGGCACCCCATCGATTCGTTGGCGGCCGCGCCGCCACCCGAGCGGCGCACGCAGCCGCCCCTCTAGTTGTATCGTATCACATCGTCGGCTGTTGTTTCATCCATTCCGTGAGCCTTTGCACCGTCTCGCGATTGGCTTGCGGCGGAAAATAGTGGGTGAACTCAGGGAAGTACCAAGCCGTGACCGGTTTGCCGAGCTGCTTCAGCCGCCGTTCCAGCCGCCAGGCGTGCTCAATCGAGACGTTCTCATCGCGCTCGCCGTGGATGATGAGCACCGGGGCCTTGAGCCGTTCCAGATGATAGAGCGGCGTGCGGTGCCGGTAGCGCTCCGGGCATTTGTTCGGCGTCCCGCCGATGACGCGCTTCATCATCCGCCGCAAGTCAGGCCGCTCCCAATACGTAAGCTCCATATCCGCCACCCCTCCCCAGACCGCCACCGAACAGACCCCCTCGGCCATTAGGGCGGCATGGAGCGCCATCGCCCCGCCGCGGGAGAAGCCGAACATGTGAACGCGCCCGGGATGGACGAGCGGATGGCGGCGAAGGAGATGAAACCCAGCGAGCGCGTCATAACGGTCTTCACCGGCGAAATCTTCGTTTCCTTCTCCGCCCCCATTGCCGCGATAGAGCGGAGCGAAGACGACAAACCCGTGCGAAGCGAATTGGACAAGGCGCGGCACCCGCACTTGCCCGACGTTTTTGATGCCGCCGCGCAAATACAAAAACCCGTCATAAACGCCTTTTCGCTTCGGCGCCGCTAAAAATCCTTTCACCTTCAGCCCTTGGGACATATAGGTGACAAAGAACACATCGATTCCCGGATGCGGCGACGGAAACCGGTATTGGTCGATGATGTCCCCGTCCATACGCCTGCCTCCTTCCTACGCGAAAACAGATGATGCGAACCACCCGTCATCATCCCCCAACGCCTTCTTTCATTAGGGCAAGTGGGGCTGTCCGACTGCCTCGCTGTTGGTGCATGCCGCCCCTTGGCCGAGCGTCAGCTTGAAAAAGCCCTGGAGCGCGAGGAGCGTCCCGACCGCCGCCCGTTCTCGTTCGACCGCCCATTTTTTCTAGGCATTCACACATTTTGGCTGCGTGCATACGATAAGGTGAAACCACGGTTTACCGCATGCGAACCAAGGGGGTTAACGAACATGAAAAAATGGGCCGTATGGTTATGCTCGCTTCTGCTGCTTTTGCCGCTTTCCGCCTGCACGAATGACGGGGGCCAAAGCGAAAAGCCGCTCCAAAAAGTGCGGCTCGCCGAAGTGACGCACTCGATTTTTTACGCACCACAGTACGTCGCCCTGGCAAAAGGCTTCTTTAAAGAAGAGGGGCTGGATGTCGAACTGACGACGACATGGGGCGGCGACAAAACGATGACGACGCTGCTTTCCGGCGGCGCGGACATCGCCCTTGTCGGCTCGGAAACGTCGATTTACGTCTACAGCCAAGGAACGGACGACCCGGTCATCAACTTTGCCCAACTGACCCAGACGGACGGAACGTTTCTCGTCTCGCGCAAAAAAATCGGCCACTTTACATGGGAGATGTTGAAAGGAAGCACGTTCCTCGGCCAACGGAAAGGCGGCATGCCGCAGATGGTCGGCGAGTTTGTGCTGAAAAAACACGGCATTGACCCGCACAACGATTTGCATCTCATTCAAAACGTCGATTTCGCCAATATCGCCAACGCCTTTGCGAGCGGCACCGGCGATTTCGTCCAGCTGTTTGAGCCAACAGCGAGCATTTTTGAACAAGAAGGGAAAGGCTATATCGTCGCTTCATTCGGCACCGAATCCGGGCGCGTGCCGTACACGTCGTATATGGCAAAACGAAGCTACATGAACGAAAACAAAGACGTGATTGAAAAATTTACGCGCGCGATCTACAAAGCGCAGCAATGGGTCGAATCGCACAGCGCAGCTGAAATTGCCAAAGCCATTCAACCGTACTTTAAGGACACGGACTCGGCCATCATCGAAAAAGTGGTTGAGCGCTACAAAAGCCAAGGGACCTATGCGACCGATCCGATTTTGGATGAAGAAGAATGGAACAACTTGCAAACCATTATGGCCGAAGCCGGCGAGCTGCCGAAGCGCATCGACCTGAATACGCTTGTCGATTCGTCGTTTGCCAAAAAAGCGATGAACGATTGACGAAAGCGGGTGAACGTCATGTTTCTTTCGATCGACCGCCTTTCGCATACGTATTTGACGAAAACGACCGCTGTCACTGCGCTCGATGACGTGTCGCTGTCCGTCGAGAAAGGAGAATTTGTCTCCTTTCTCGGCCCAAGCGGCTGCGGCAAAACGACGCTTTTGTCGATCATCGCTGGGCTGATTGAGCCGACGGAAGGGGCGGTCCACATCGAAGGCCAACCGATTTGGCCGAGCGGAACGGCCGCGCCGGCGGCGCGGCGCGCGGTCGGCTACATGCTTCAGCAAGACTATTTGTTTCCGTGGAAAACGATCGAAGAAAACATCCTTCTCGGGTTGAAAATCACCGACACGCTGACCGCTGACACGAAAGAACGAGCGCTCGCTCTGCTGTCGGAGATCGGCCTAGCCGGCGTCGAGTTGTATTACCCGAGCCAGCTGTCCGGCGGCATGCGCCAGCGCGCGGCGCTCGTGCGCACGTTGGCGACCGACCCGAAGCTGCTTTTGCTTGATGAACCGTTTTCCGCCCTCGATCAACAAACAAAGCTGAAACTGGAAGAACTCGTTTGGAAGACGTTAAAACAATACGAAAAAACAGCGGTGCTCGTCACCCATGACATCGAAGAAGCCATCGCCATGAGCGATCGCATTTTCTTGTTTTCGCCACGCCCCGGCCGCCTGGTGCGGACGTTTGTCATCCCGGATGAACTGCGCTGCCGCCCGCCGCTTGCCGCCCGCCAGCAGCCATCGTTTCCGGCGCTCTTTCAATCCATTTGGAAGGAGATGGAGGCCCTTGAATCCGCCCAATGAACGCATTGAAGCGCTGCACACAGAATACCTCACCGTCTTGCGCAAAGAACAGCGGATCATCCGCCTTTGGCAGACGGTGCTGCTTGTCGCCTTTTTCGCCGTCTGGGAAGCGGCAAGCCGCTTCCATTGGGTCGATCCCCTTCTATTTAGCTCTCCATCCGCCATCGCCAAGCTGTTTGTCGAAAAAATGAGCGATCACTCTCTATTCGCCCATACATGGGCGACGCTGTTTGAGACCTTGCTTGGATTTTTCATCGGCACAGCCGGCGGGGCGCTGATTGGCGCGCTTCTTTGGTGGTTTCCGCGTCTGGCGAAGACGCTTGATCCGTATTTGGTCGTGTTCAACGCCATGCCAAAAGTCGCCCTCGGGCCGATTTTGATCGTCGCTCTTGGACCGGGATTTACGTCGATTGTCGCCATGGGCGTCGTCATCTCCATCATCATCACGACGATCGTCGTCTATTCGGCGTTCCAAGAGGTCGATCCGAACTATTTGAAAGTATTGCGGACGTTCGGCGCCACCCGCTACCAATGCTTTCAAGAGGCGGTGCTGCCGGCGTCGTTCCCGGCGATCATTTCGACGTTGAAAGTAAACGTCGGCCTCGCTTGGGTCGGCGTCATCACCGGCGAGTTTCTCGTCTCGAAACAAGGGCTTGGGTATTTAATCATTTACGGCTTCCAAGTGTTCAACTTCACGCTTGTGTTGATGAGCCTGCTCATCGTCGCCTTGCTGTCGACCGTTATGTATCAGCTTGTCGCCTTGATCGAGAAAAAATGGGGAAACCGCCGCTAGCGGGACGCCCGCCGAATGTTGCCGGGCGTCTCGTTTCATTCCTGTCGTCCCAATGAGCCGGCATCCGCCGCTTTTGGGAAGCCCATCTTCGGGAGCCGCCGCCGATCGGCGCCCCTTTTCAATCGATCAGCCCGCGCTGTTTCAACTTGGCAAGCGCCAGTGAAAGCACGTCATCTTTCATGAAATAGCTGAAACGCTGATCGGCGCGGATGTCATCCGGCAGCGCCTCAAGCAGCACCGGGCCGTTCGTTTCCAAATACGACCCCCGCTCGACGAGCGCAGCGATGTCGGCAAAATACATGTTTTTCACGATATCCGGCTCCACTTCATATTGGCCGATGTATTCAAGCCGGCCGACGATTCCCCCCGTTTCTTCCATCACTTCGCGGGCCGCGGCTTCCGCCGCTGTTTCCCCTTCTTCCACCTTGCCGCCGGGAAACTCAAGGCCGCGGCGCGGATGATCCGTCAACAGCCATCGCCCGCCATAGCGGCAAATGACCCATACATGCCCGGGGGAGGGGGAAAACGGATGATCCGCAAAGGCCAGCCGAACGCGATGTCCGTAGTAATCGCGAAATTCATGCATCGGACTCTCCCCTTTCCTCTCCCCATTATACAGAAAAACGCCGCTCGACTCGCGGCGTTTACTCTTCTTTTTCGTCAGGAAGGATGCCGAGCGAGCGGATATGCTCCTTCGCCTCCTCGTTGCCGAGGCGGTAAATCATTTCATAAATTTTCGTCAACGTCCGGTCGTAAGCATCGTTTTCCCGATCATAATGGTATTGGATGTACGGCACATGGGTGCGCCAAAACGCCTGCCAGTCGGTCGAATAATTTTGATCAAAATATTCGCGCAGCTGGGTGATTTCCTCATCCGTTGCTTCAATTTGGAAGTCCCACGGCGAAGCGGTTTTCAACTGCGAGATTTCTCCGGTTGCCATCGAGACGTAATACGTCTTTTTTCGTTCGTCTGCCACCTTCGTCCACTCCTTCTTTTGCTCTTTTTGCTTAGTGTGGGGCAATCGGGGAAAACTATGCTCATTTTATTTCATCTTTCAACAGCTCGATCGCCTTGCGCAGCACGGACGGGATCGGAACGCCCGCCCGGCCGGCGTTTTCCACAATCGAGATAAACTCATTGGCGATATAGAAAAAAATGATCGCATCGCGGATGACATGCATGTTCCATCCAATGGCCAAATCGACGAGATGCGATGCCGCCACCAGAATGAAAATCAACAGTTTGCGGATGATGCCGCGAAAGCCGACTTGACTTGATAGCTTGCCTTCAACCGCGCTGGCGGCGATGCCGGTGAGGTAGTCGACAATGACCAAAGCAAGCAAAATCACGACAAATGAGTCCACGCTGCCGACAAACAGCGACAAAAACGAACCGAACAGCGACACGGCAACCATCGGGATCGGCTTGTTCACGCTCCCCCCTCCTTGAACATAGGATACGCGTAACTATCGTATGCCCGGTGAGGAGAACGCGACGCGGCGCATTCCCTAAAAAATCGCCCTTTTTCGACAAAGACAGGACAAAGCAAAAGGCCGTCCCCCGGCCTGAGGACAGCCTCCTCTTCTTATCGTCCTAAGAACGATTTCAACATCCAGACGTGTTTTTCCAAGCTGCGATGAATGCCAAGCAGCATATCCCCCGTCGTTTCATCGTTCACTTCATCCGCCAGCTGCATGCCTTCTTTCAATTCGCCGATCATCGTTTCAAAGTCGCCGACAATCGAAGCGACCATTTGCTCCGCCGTTTCCGTCCCGGCTGCTTCTTTGACGGACGCCTGCTTGAGGCAGTCTTTCATCGTCGCCACAGGCTTGCCACCCAAGGCCAACAGCCGCTCGGCCAGTGCGTCAATGTGGGTCGCGGCTTCGTTGTACAGCTCTTCGAATTTTTCATGCAGCGTGAAAAACTGCGGCCCGGTGACATACCAATGATAGTTGTGCAATTTCACGTACAACACAGTCCAGTTGGCGATTTGCTTGTTGACAAGATCGATCAGTCGAGTTGTCATCCTCTCACTCCTCCTTATGGTTCTTGTACCCAGCTGGCTTGTTGGTCAACTACCCCCACTTCGCGAACGCTTGAAGTGGGGGCTTGCAACTCCCCAGAAGTGCGAGCGGACTTCGTCCTCCTTCCTTGACTTGGGGTTGCATCAGGGGCAGGTTGACAACTGCCCAACGATGCAGGTCATGCCTGCATCGTTGCCGATTCTCTCGGTGTGTCTGTTGGCAGTACTTGGCTTCCACACACAACAGACGGACCTACGCTCGATGTTTTACGGTTGCAACGTTTCCTGCAACCAACCCCATCCATCGAGCAGCCGTGATTGGAGTGCCTTTATTGAACAGTTTTCTCCACGCCTTTATTCGATCATACACAAAAGAAAGGGGGAACGCGCATTCCTCTCCCACTTACTCCCTTTGGTCGTTGAGTGGGAGTCTCCTGCGCGAAATAGAGATGAAACATGGAAAACGTGTCGATGGATAGCTTGCCCGATTTCACCGGAAATATGAACGCCAGCTCTGCCAGATATGGTATAATAAAAAGAAAAAAGGCGGGCGTCATGATGTACTGGACCTTGATCGTTTGCCTCATCATCGCCGTTGTCGTTCTCGTGCTGGCGGTCGTCACGACGTCCAAAGCGTATGCCTACAAGCATACGGTCGATCCGCACCCGAATGAACACGGCGGCGAACAACAAGCCGGCCCGAAGCAGCCGCAGTAGCGGCGCGGGGCTGGCTTGTTCATCAACCAAACACCTTTTTCAACTCTTCTTTCTCTTGCGAAAGCCAAAAGCGCATCAGCTGTTTGGCCGCCTCTAGATCATGCAGCTTCGCTTGGCCGCATTGCCGCTCGGTCGCGGCTGGCACTTCCGTCGCGGCGAGCGCGTCCTTCATGGCTTCTTCCAACAAATCAATGATCTCGTCCACGGTCGGCGAGCCGCTCACGACAAGATAAAACCCGGTTTGGCAACCCATAGGCGAGATGTCGATAATATCGAAATGATCATATTTGGCCGCATGTCGGCGCAGCGTATACGCCAACAGATGTTCGAGCGTATGAATCGCGGCCGGGTCCATCGCTTCTTTGTTCGGCTGGCAAAAGCGAATGTCAAACTTATTGACGACGCCGTCACTGCCGACTTTGTGAACGCCACAATGCCGAACGTACGGCGCTTTGACCGCGCAATGGTCCAATTCAAAGCTTTCCACCGGTGAAGGCATGTCAATCACTCCTAGCTATTTTGATCCTCTTTCTTTATCATAACCAAAACGAGGGGCGTCCCGCATCTTTTTTGCCTCTCGCTTGGCGTCTATGCCCAAAAAGCAAGGTCTGGGCGAGCGCCCCCATTCCGAGCGAACGACAGTCGTTTTGCTTGAACAAAAGAAAGGTTTGTTCTATTGTAATCATGATGATCACAGAAAGGAGAACTGGGCATGGGCCAATGGCTGATTTGGTGCATCCGCTTTTATCAACGCTTCCTTTCTCCGCTCAAGCCGCCGACATGCCGCTTTTATCCGACCTGCTCGAACTATGGCATCGAAGCGATCCGGCGCTTTGGCGCCATAAAAGGGGGATGGCTGACGGCGAAGCGCATTTTGAAATGCCATCCGTTCCATCCGGGCGGTTTTGATCCCGTTCCTGAATCATCAGAACACGCGAAAAGAAACAAAATCACTTAATGGCCTTGCCATTTGCTTTATTTTTTTGTATGATCGATCTTGTAAATCGTAATGATTACGATATAATAAATGCGGACATCTTTATTCCAGAAAGGAGTTCAACATGAGAGCAACGTCCATCATTTTGTCTTTCCTTTTGGCGACGAGCGCCTTGCTATACGGCTGCCAAGCAAAACCGGAGGCACATAAGGCCCAAACATCGAACGACCCATTGACGATTTATACAACCGTCTATCCGCTTGAAGACTTTACGAAAAAAATCGGCGGCGACGCCGTGAACGTCAAAAGCGTTTACCCGCCGGGAGTGGAATCCCATACGTTCGAACCGACAACCAAAACCGTGCAGCAGATTGCCGATGCGGACGCCTTCATTTACATTGGCCACGGGATGGAACCGTTCGCCGAAAAACTGCAGGAAACATTACAAAATGAGCACGTCCGATTTCTCGTTGCCACAAACGGCATCGAATTGCTTGAATCGAACCATGAACAGGAGCATGCGCATGGCGAAGGGCACAAAGATGAACACGGAGAGGGACATGAGGAAGAACATGGCCATGAACACGGAGACAAAGATCCTCACGTATGGCTTGACCCCATCCGATCCATTGCGATCGCCGAGAACATCCGCGATTTGCTGATGGAACTGAAACCTGAAAAAAAAGACCTGTTTATGAAAAATTTTGAAACGTTAAAGATGAAACTCGAGCGCCTTGACGGGCAATTCCGTTCAACAGTGGAGAAAGCTCCCAGAAAAGAGATACTCGTTTCCCATCAAGCTTACGGATATTGGGAAGACCGCTACGGAATCAAACAGCTGAGTGTTTCCGGGCTTTCTCCGAGCAACGAACCATCGCAAAAAGAGCTGACTCAGCTCATCCAGACAGCCAAACAGCATCACATCCGCTATGTCATTTTCGAACAAAATGTTCATCCCAAAACGGCGGAAGTGATTCAGAACGAAATCGGCGCCAAGCCGCTCCGTCTGCATAACTTGGAATCGCTGACCGATGAAGATCGAAAAGCCCACAAAGATTACTTTGCTCTTATGGCCGAGAATCTCCGCGTGCTGCAAAAAGCCCTTTATTGAAATACAACCGCCTGCCTCTTTCGATTCGTGGGCTTTCTCATTTTGTTTCCCGGCTTCGTCTATTTCTGGCGTTTGTTTATGCACGATAAGCGCTATGTACGGCCAAAACAACAAGGAAAAAGGTGTCCCCAACACGCGTGGGACACCTTCCTTTATGACGTGCGATCTTCTGCCCTGCAGAAAGAAAAGCACCCTTTTCCTCACCCATCACTCTCACTATTGCAGCGAGCGGACATAGGCCGCAATGGCCGCAATTTCTCCCGGCGTCAATGTTTGCACTTCTTTCGTCCGATGGCGCCGGATTGCTTCCTCGATCGTTTTCGCGCTGCCGTCATGCAAATACGGGGCTGTCGCCCATACGCCGCGCAGCGTCGGCGTATCCCACTGTTTGGGCGTCCGCGGGTTTGTGAACCGGGCGCGGGCGTCGCCTTTGGAGGCGCGGTCCTTCGGATTGGCCGTGCCGATATCGTGCAAGTAGGCGGTATTGGCAGTCGTCAATTTCCCGTCCGGCCCGACCGCCTTGACGCTGTCGGTGAAATACTCGCCCCCATGGCAGCTTAAGCAATTCCCTTTCCCGTTAAACAGGCGCTCCCCTTCCTTCGCTTCCGCCGTCAAGCTGCCGTCCGCCTTTCGATACGGGCTTTTCGGCACGGGGAACGAACGCGGGTCGTTCAAGTAGGCGAGAATGGCGTCAAACATATGCTGGACGTTCGGCGGCAGCGGCTTGGACGGGTCGATCGCCGTCATGCCGCCCATCTCGCCTTGCACCGTATGAATGTAGTCGGTAAAATCGTCGCGCGAACCATCCCACATAAACAGCCCGGTTTTCGTCGCCAAAATATTGCTCGGCACGTTGCGCGGCCCTTTCGCCGTCATGAGCGTCAAGCCGTTGATGTCGCCGTCGCTATGGCACGAAGCGCAGCTCATCCAATTGTTTCCTGTAATGTTGATGGCAAACTCGTCGCTGTTGGCGCTGTAAAAGATCGTTTTTCCTTCACGCACGAGCGGGGAGAGCGAATCTTTCGCAATGAGGCGGATCGTGCCGCTCTCCTGCTTCGCTTTCGCATATGGGCTTTTTCCTCCGGTTTTGATCACGGCCAAATCATGGCTCATGGCGTTGTGGACGTAAAGCGTCTTCCCATCCGGCGAAATCGCAATCCCGCGCGGATTGTTGCCGTGGATGCGCCGCAAAATTTGCGTCGCCTTGCCGCCGCGGCGCAAGTCAAAGACGACGAGGTCCTCGCTTCCAGACATGACCGCGTACGCTTTGCCGCCGTCCGGGGAAAACGCCACATCGTACGGATTGGAGACGATGATCGTCTCGTTATGAACATCCGTGACATTGATCGCGGCAAACAGCTCTTTCCGCTCGTCCGGCAACTCAACGTCGTTCGTCACATCAATGACCGAGATGGCCGGAAAGACCGTTTCCTCAAATTGGATCGGCGTATCGATGTTCGTCAATAAGTGCGGAATATACGCTTTTTTGCCGTCCGGGGCGATGACGATTTGCTCAAGCGTGTTCGGAATGCCTTGGCTCTTTTTTCGATCGGCTTTATCCGGCGACGGGGCGAGGGCGATTTCCTTGACCGCCCGCCGTTTCTTTGTGTCAATCACGGTGACTTTAGCCGCCAAATATTGCGTCACGTACAGCTTCCTTCCGTCCGCTGTCAGCGCCAGCGCCCGCGGCCGATCGCCCGCTTGGATGTCTTTGGTCCGCTTCCCGCTCTCAGCGTCAAACACCGAGACCGTGCCCGAGCGGTAGTTGGCGACATATACTTCCTCCCCATCTGGACTGGTGACGATGCCGAACGGCTCGATCCCCGTTTTCCAACGGTCGACGACTGTCCGCTTGTCAAGCGATACGACGTCCACTTCATCATCGTACATGCAGGAAACATACAGCGTCCGTCCATCCGGGCTGAGCGCCAGCTGGCGCGGTTCGCGGCCGACGGGAATTTCCGCTTCCTTCGTTTTGGTTTTCGCGTTGATGATTGTCACTGTATCCACATCGATGTTGGCGGTGTAGACATAGCGCCCGTCGCTGCTTACAGCGATGTTGTCGCCGTGCGCCGGGGCGTGTCTGACCACTTTCGGCTGCTCATGCCATGCCTTTTCGTCCTGACAGCCGGCCAACAGCGCAGCGATCGCCGCGGCGAACCACCATTTTCGCATTTCAATATTCCCCCGTTTTTTCACGAAAATGATAACCATCCTCAATTTTACAAAGAAAAGCGGCGAATCTCAATCGTATTCGCCGCTTTCTTTCTGTTATTTGTTGCCGGATCCAACATTGACCTTGACCGTCCGCAACACCGGCGCCACGCCGTATGGGCCGCCGGCCGCCTGCACTTGCGGCACATGGTCGCGGTCAGTGTTGCCCAATTTTTTCCCTTTGATGTAGACATCTCCCGTATCCCAAAACTCACTTGCCTGCATCCCTTCCTGAAGCGTCGGGCCATCGACGATCCGGTCGTAAAAGTCGACGTAGCGGGAGATGATCGTTTCGCGGTCAAGGGATTTCGCCGTCTCATCCGCTTGGTCGTTGTTCAAGTTTTGCAGCGCCACGCGGAACACCCCCGACAACGCGCCGGCGAGCCACGGGGTGTACTTGTCCTCTGTTTCTCCCGTATGGTACACGTGCCATTTTTGATCCCAAAAATGGCGGTCCATCGCCTCATAAACAAGGCGCGCCGCATCGCGGTACGCTTCGTCTTTCGTCGCCAAAAACGCCGCCGTCAGCCCGCGGATCGCACCAAGCTGGGCAAGAAGCGTCGGCTCGTCTTGATCCGGCCCTTGGCCGATCGTATAGCCGTTTTCGACAAGCCCGTCTTTTCGCATCAAGTTGTGCATGATAAAATCCGCTTGCCGGCGGATGAGCTCAAGCGCCCGCTTTCCTTCCGGCGTGCCAAGCCCTTTGGCGCTCTCTCCGCTCGCATAGCCGACCGGCATCCCGTCAATCGCCCGTTCGAAGATGCGGAGCGCTTCCATTGTATAGCCGGCTTGGAACGTATCGACCCGATTTCCTTGCGTTCGCCCGTCATGTTCGGTCACAAACGCGCCCGCTTTTTCATTGAAATGCATGGCATCGATGTTGCGAAACACTTGCAGCAGCACGTCGCGGTTGACGGAATACGGGTCGTCGGCCACGCGGTCGTTGGCTGGATCGGCATCCACATTTTCTTTTGCCGCTTTCGGGAACGGTTTTCCGTCAAACACGGCCAAAAACGCGGGGTTTTGGTTTTTGTTTTCCGGCCGCTGGTCGGTCATGCCGAAAAACTCCGCCGCCGGCCATAGCATGAGCCATTGATCCTCAAGCAAGCTGCGGGGATCTTTGACGACCAACTTCGCCGCATCCGGCGCCAGCTCGCTTCCCCCTTCAGCCACTTCCACCGCGTGCGGCAAATAGACGAATCCCCCGCTTGGGTTGTAGCGGCTGCCGGCTGCCTTCGTCAACGCCTGTTGCTTCGCATCATAAAATAAATGGTCACGGATAAAAGCCAGCTTGTTCCATATTTGTTCCGTCAAAATCATCCCTTGCATCCCGTCGGCGGAGCTGACGCCAAGAGCGACGTTCCCGCTTTGATCGTCGTTTGGCGTTTTCGCCTCCACCTCTTCATCGCTGTCTTTTTGATGAAAATTGCCCAAAAAGTCGCCGGCCCAAAGCGCTTGCTTCAAAAAGACACCGCCGTAAGCCGATGGCGTGAGCACTTTGTCCATTTTTCCGCGATCCCAGCGAAGCGATTGGAAATCGACTTGATAGACGGGAACGTATGTACCGTCGTCATTTTCCGCGTACACGTCCGTGTCAACCTTTTGCGCATAATGCGGATCGCCGCCGGCGTACTCGATGAAGGTCGGGAACATGTTGCGGAAAATTTCCTCGCGCGGATAGCCGACGCTGTCCGCAAGCTCATAAAAACGGTCGGCGAGTGCTTCATCGGCTGGCTTATGCCGCTGTTCGGCCCTTTGCTTGGCGATCGGGCCGTTTATGAGATGGAGCCCGAGCCCTGACTTTTCCGTCACCTCATACATGGCTTCTTCGGAATACTCGTATGACTCGATGCCGGCCGTATAGTCAAATTTCGTCGGCTCATCCGGCTTTCTCGCGTCAAGGGTGTCCAAATCAAGCCCGAGCCCTTCCGCCAACGGCTCTCCGGACAGCTCAAATTCGGAGTAGGCAAACATATTGCCGGCCGTATCAAAATGATCGTCCGCCACCGGCACGTGCAGGCGCGGCGCTTCCGCTGAACGGCCGTTCTCTTTCTCCCCGACGGCGGAACAGCCGGACGCCAAAAGCAGCGAGGCCGCCGCCGACGTGGCCATGACTTTCCAAGGCATGCGTTTCATGACTTGCTCCCCCATTTTATTTAAAAATAACGATTTTCATTTTCAACCTATTTCATTATACGCCGGCGATCCCCTTCATTCAAGCCGGAATCCGTTCCATCACATTCCACCCGAGAAAGACGCTTTTCATGCCTCTTTTCTCCTTCCCTCAAGCCGGAATCCACTCAATGCGGCGTCCGCCCGTCCATAAAAAGCAGCATTCCAGTTCGTTCGGACAACGTCCGATTGTTTTGCGGCATAAGGACGACGCCGTTTCTTTGCATCGCCGAATGGCTTCCTCTTCCTCACACCACAGCAGCACACGAACCCGGTCGCGGTAAACGATGTACAACTCCCGATCCGCTTCTTCGCCCAATCCGCCGTCCGCCAGCAGCAGCGGCTTGCATGCCGCCTCTTCCATCGAACCGAAAAACTGCAGCAAATGATCCGTCACCTTGGCCAGCACAAGTCCGTAATGCAACGGCGTCGGAAACATCGACAAAGGAAGGAGCGAACGGTGCTGATCAATCAACCGAAGCAAGCAAAGCGGCGACCGCAGCGAAGGAGCGGTGTCGCAATACGCTTGAATGACGCGGCGAAGAAACCGGCGCAGCGCATACGGCCAGACATCCAACGTCTCGTGATGGATAGGCACCATGGCTCGCCTCCTGTTTGTTCACGCATGTTTTTCCAGCTGCTCCAATACAGCGTTTATCGAGCTCCATGACCGTTTCGCAAAATAAATAGGCTTGTCTTTGCTTTTCGCCTTCTCTTTCACTTTCTTCGCCAAATTATGGTTCACGTAATCGATCATGACCAATATGGCGTCGACATGCTCCGGAATGTCACGTCTCACCATATTCACTTTTCGTCCATTGAGATGAATGATTTCCCGGAATCCGGAACGCTCCAATTTATCGGTAATATGGCCTAAATGATCGGCTCCGACAACAAGCAGTGATGCCATCACGAAAGCCTCCTTTGCTCGCTTCTTTCTTTTTTATTTTAATTGAGAATGATTTTCTATGTCAATTATAACAAGAGATATTTTCATCATTTTTTGGGGCGATGAGCCCCCGCTTCAACGATGGTAAAGAAGGAAACGCCATTTCTGCGCGAAGTCCTTCTTTTATATTTGGGGCGGCGTGGGAGAACAACCATGATGGAAGCCGCCGATTACCCCTGCTTCCGTTGATCATGGAAGCGGGAGTCTTCTCGGTTAGAGATGGATAAAATGCCTGCAAATGCGTCAAACTATAGAGGCGGGCGATTTCATCACGACAAGGGGGATGACCATGGCGAAAGATGTTCTTTGCGAAGTGCACAACTGCCGTTATTGGGCAGAAGGGAATCGCTGCAGCGCTGAAGCCATTTACGTGGTCAGCCATGCAGGAAAAATGGCGTCTGATTCAACGGAAACAGACTGCAAAACGTTTGTTCCGGCCCATAAAGCATGATGCGAGACCAACGAGGCGCTGCCCGGCCAACCGGGCGGCGCTTGCATCGTTCGAGGGGGATGACGATGGACAAACGCGCCAGCCTCATTCAAGCGCTGCAAACGGAAATGAAGCGGGCCGCTTTAGGAACATACCCAGCTTGCATCGACTCCTTCGCCCGTTTGTGGGATTATGAGTTCGGTTCGTTTGATCAACTCCCACCTGAGATTGAACGGCTCATCGCCCATCGGGCCGCTGAACTCGGGTGGATGGATGACGTTTGAGGGCCGTCCATTTCGGAACAAACGCCAGGTGGAGCAAAAAACGACGTTGGATGGCCATCCCTATGTTTCCATCTGCGCGATGGAAATCGGCCGTGCAAGGAATGACGTTTGACTGCCGTCCTCCAACAGGGGACAAAGCGGACGGATGAAGCTGGATCGCAGCGGTCTAAAAGCAAGGGCTTCGATTCGGCGAACGCCATGCCTCCCGGTCGGAACGCCGCGGGAATGGCAGCGGCAAAAAGGCAGGAACCTCGACTTAGGCGAGGCCCTGCCTTTTCTGCTTCCGAACAGGTGTTTCTACTCCTATCAAAAGGTTTGTTCCGTTTTTGGAATGAGCCTTTTCAGTTCGCGTCGCAGCAGTTTTTGCGCGGCGTTGCGCGGCAGTTCGTCGACGAAGTAAATGCGGGCCGGCACTTTATATTTCGCCAGCCGCTCGCGGCAAAACGCGCGAAGGGCCGCTTCGTCTGGCGACGCTCCGCGTTTCAGGCGGACGAACGCATACGGCACTTGCCCCCACGTTTCATTCTCGACGCCCGTCACCCCGGCTTCTTCCACATCGGGATGCGACAGCAGCACCGCCTCCACCTCAGCGGGATAGACGTTTTCGCCGCCGGAAATGATCAAGTCAGAACGGCGGTCAAGGACGTACAAAAATCCGTCTTCATCAAGATAGCCGATATCGCCGGTAAAAAACCAGCCGCCGCGGATCGCTTGCGCCGTCGCTTCCGGGCGTTGCCAATATCCTTTTGTCACATTCGGCCCTTTGACGACAATTTCCCCCGCTTCATGCGGCGCAGCCGGCTTTCCGTCTTTTAGGATGCAAAGCTCCGCCGGAAAAAGCGGCTTGCCGGCCGAACCGAGCTTCGTCAAACTGTATTCCGGCGCGAGTGTTGCGATTTGCGACGCCGTTTCCGTCATCCCGTATGTCTGGTACACCGGGATGCCCTTTTCTTTGCATGCCTCAAGCAGCGGGCGCGGCGCCGGCCCGCCCCCCAGCAGCATGCAGCGGAACGTATCGGGGTAGCGCGCTTCCCCGAGCTCGGCCACCATCCGCTGAAGCATGGCAGCCACGACCGACATGATCGTCACGTCGCCGCGCATGATCCATTCGTTCGCTTCCTTTGGGTCGAATGACGTTTGCAGCCGCATCGGCATGCCATAAATGACGCTGCGCATGGCGATCGACAGGCCGCTGATATGAAACAGCGGCACGGCGGCCAGCCAGCAGTCGCGCTCATGCAAGCCTAAATTGAGCGCCGAACCGACCGCGCTCCACCAATGGTTGCCGTACGTTTGCAAGACGCCTTTCGGAGTGCCGGTCGTCCCGGACGTATACATGATCGTGGCGACTTCCTCCAAATCGCACGTTTCTTTTAAGGAGACGTCCACTTCCGGAAGCGCGGCAACCGCGCCCACAGTCAGAACGCGTCCATCGCCGTCAAGGCTCCCGGCTAGCTCCTCATCGGCGATGGCAAGCCGCGCGCCGCTGTCATCAAGCTGCCAGCCAAGCTCATAGGACGTAAGGCGCACGTTTTGCAGCAGGACGCGGGCGCCGAGAAAAAACAACGCATGGATGATCTCGATCATCTCGATGCGATTTTTCATCAGCAAGGCGACAATATCTCCTTCCTTGACGCCTGCTTGAGCGAGGCGCCGCGCCCAGACGGCAGCCGCTTCATACAATTCGGCAAACGTTTTTGTCCGCCGCCCGTCGCTCACGGCGATTCGCTCCGGGGTTAAAAACGCCCGCTGCTTCAGCCAGTTTGGCATCGTTGTCATCTAGCGTCCTCCTTTCTTGCCCCCTCCTCCGCCGACGGCCAGCGAAAGGATTCCTCCCTTCGGAAAAGCGACAAAAAGCAGCTTGACGCGCCATCAAGCTGCTTCTTCGTTCTCATCACGGGAAGCGCGGGAATTGGCTGAAGTCCGGCTTCCGTTTTTCTTTGAACGCCCGCATTCCTTCCTTCGCCTCTTCGGTCGTGTAGAAGAGAAGCGTCGCGTCGCCGGCGAGCTGTTGGATGCCGGCCAAGCCGTCGGAGTCGGCGTTGAACGCCGCTTTTAAGAAGCGAATGGCCGTCGGGCTTTTTTCCAAAATTTCTTGCGCCCATTTGACCGTTTCTTCTTCAAGCTGCTCAAGCGGCACGACTTTGTTGACCAGCCCCATTTCGAGCGCTTCTTGCGCCGTGTACTGACGGCATAAATACCAAATTTCCCGCGCCTTTTTATGGCCGACGATGCGGGCCAAATAACCGGCGCCATAGCCGCCGTCAAAGCTTCCCACTTTCGGCCCGGTTTGGCCGAAGATGGCGTTGTCCGCGGCGATCGTCAAATCGCATACGACATGAAGCACATGCCCACCGCCGATGGCATAGCCGGCGACCATCGCAATGACCGGCTTCGGAATGACGCGGATGAGCCGCTGCAAATCAAGCACATTGAGGCGCGGAATTTCATCCTCGCCGACATAGCCGCCATGGCCGCGCACTTTTTGGTCCCCGCCCGAGCAAAACGCCTTGCCGCCGGCGCCGGTCAAAATGATGACGCCGATATTCGAATCATCGCGCGCTTTCGTAAACGCATCGATCATCTCGTTCACCGTTTTCGGCCGAAACGCGTTATGTACTTCCGGACGGTTGATCGTAATTTTGGCGATGCCGTTGTACGTTTCGTAAATAATATCCTCATAGTCGTACTGCTTCACCCATTCAAACGGCATTTACACTTCCCCCTTTGTCATGAATTCACTTACTATTTTAGCAAAAATGCCGGGCTGTTCCACGTGAATTGCATGTCCGGCTCCTTTTACACAGATAAGTTCGCTGTTGGGCAGCCGCTCGTGCATTTGGGCGGCGATGCGGCAAAACTTCTCATCGCGCTCCCCGCAAACAAGGAGCACAGGCATGGCAAGTTCGCCAAGCCGTTCCCAAAACGACGGCTGCACGCCGGTCCCCATCCCGCGCAAACTGTTGGCAAGCCCCGTTGCCGTATGGCGGAGCCGCTCGCGGCGAATCGCCGCTCGCACCGGATCCGGGAGCGTCTGCTGAGTGGCAAACAGCGGGATTTTTTCCCAATCATCGACAAAAGCACGGACGCCTTCCGTTTCGATCTTTCGCGCCAACGCCTCATCCGCTTCCCGCCGCGCGCGCCGCTCCTCCTCTGTCTCCAAGCCGGGCGAACTGCTTTCCAGCACTAAGCGGCGAACGCGGCGCGGATGCCAAACGGCGAACGCCAACGCGAGCCGGCCGCCCATCGAGTAGCCGAGCACGTTCACTTGTTCGACGCCCCATTCGTCAAGGAGCGCCGCCAAGTCAGCCGCCGCGTGTTCGATCCGATACCGTCGGGCGTCCTTTGGCGCCTCGGTCCGCCCATGGCCCAACAAGTCGACGGCCATCACACGGAAGTCCGGCCAAAACGGGGCGAGCGGCCGCCACGTGTCCGCGCTGCCCGTAAACCCGTGAAGCAACAGAAGCGGCTCTCCTTCTCCGTATTGTTCCGCATGGTAACAAACCCCATTCACCATCATGGTCATGCCAATCCTCTTCATTCGAGACATTTCGCGATTTCCCGGGCAACCTCGTTCCACAACAATCGATGCATTCGGACATTTTCCGCGCGCGACGTGCGCACTTCAATGACATGAAGCCCGCCTGACGACAGCGATTCCGATACATGGCGGCGGAACTCCGCCCAATTGTGCGGCACCGTATGGCGGCCGCCGTACATCTCGACGGCGTGGGCAAACGACAAATCCGTCGGCGTGCCAAACAGCGTTTCAAACGCCCCTTTATGGCGCGCCTGCGGCAAAAACGAGAAAATGCCGCCGCCGTTGTTGTTCAACAACACAATGGTAGCTGACAACGAATGCATCTTCGCCGCCAACAAGCCATTTAAATCGTGGTAAAACGACAAGTCGCCGATCACCAGCACAAGCGGGTTCGCGGCAACGCTTGCGCCCAAGGCGCTCGAGACGACTCCGTCAATGCCGTTGGCGCCGCGGTTGGCCAAAACGCGAAGCGGCTTGTCCGTCGCAAAGAGAAACGTATCCGCATCGCGAATCGGCATGCTGTTGCCGACAAACAGCGCCGCCCCGGCTGGAAGCAAATCGGCAAGCTCCGTGAACACGTTTCCTTCAAACCATTCTTCTTTCGGCAGATGGCGCTCAAGCGCCGCGCGGGCGATCGCGTTCATCTCGCGCCATATCGCCGACCACGCGCTTTTGTTTTCTTTCGGTTTCGCCCATTCAAGAAGCTGGCGGCAAAGAATCCATTCATCACTCTGAACGAAGCTGTCCGCGGACAACGTCGGATCACGCCAGCCGCCGTCGTCGACAACAATTTGACGAATCGCGCGATGGCGCTTGAGCCATAAAAAGAGCGGCTTCGACACCGGCATGGCGCCGAACCGAAGCACCACATCCGGAACAAGCTTGGAAGCGGCGGTTTCCTCCCGCAATATGGCGTCATAGCTGTCCAGCACGTACGTTTTGTCATGCGTACCGGCGCGCAACTGGGAAAGCGGATCGGCCAAAATCGGAAAATCAAGCGCCCGCGCCAACTCGGTGACCGCCTCGGCAAACCCAGGGCGATCGAGCGGCCCGCAGACGATCAACCCGCGTTCCGCCGCCGACAGCTGCTCATACAGCGCCGATACGCTCTCTTGCGGCAGCGCTGGGCGGCCGCGCCATACTTGCGGCGCTCTCGAAACGGACCGCACCCGCTCCCAAACCGCCTCATCGATATGCGGGACAAGCGGCTCGCGAAACGGCGCGTTCACATGCACAGGCCCGCACGGTGCACCGGCGGCCGTTTGGACGGCTCTTGCCGCCATCGTCCGCGCGTATCGCAGCATATCATCCGCCTCTTCCGGCAGCGCCAAGTCCACAAACCACTTGGCGTAGCGTCCGTATAAGTGCAGCTGATCAATCGCCTGCGGCGCCCCGACATCGCGCAGTTCATGCGGCCGGTCGGCCGTCAGCACCACGAGCGGCACGCGCGAATAGTATGCCTCGACAACCGCGGGCCCATAGTTGGCCGCCGCCGTTCCGGACGTGCATACGAGCGCGACCGGACGCTGCTTCGCTTTCGCCAAGCCGAGGGCGAAAAACGCGGCCGACCGCTCATCGATATTCATATATAGTCGAAGGCCAGGGTGGGCCGCCATCGCCATCGCAAGCGGCGTCGAGCGCGAACCGGGGCTGATCACCGCCTCCGCCACCCCGGCCTGCGCCAATCCGTCCACCAATGCCGCTACATAAACAGACAAGGCATCAGCCATCGTTCATCACTCCCAACGCCGATAACATCGGAGCCATTTTCACATTTGTCTCTTCATATTCGCTGTTTGGGTCGGAATCGGCGACAATGCCGCAGCCGGCAAACAGCATGGCTTCCTTCCCGGCGAGCAAGGCGGAGCGAATGGCGACCGCCCATTCCCCATTGCCTTCGCCATCCACCCAGCCGATCGGCGCTGCATACCATCCGCGGTCAAGCGGCTCAAGGGCGCGGATCACCTCCAGCGCCCGATCGCGCGGCGTTCCGCCGAGCGCGGGTGTCGGATGCATCATTTCCACTAAGCGGAGCACCGAGCGCTCGCGGCAGCCACGGCCGACAACCGGAGTGCATAAATGCTGGATGTGCGGCAGCTTGAGCAGCTGCGGCGCGGGCGGCATCTCGACCGTCTCGCAGACGGAAGAAAACAAGCGACCGATCATTTGCACAACAAACTGATGTTCTTCGTTGTTTTTTCGATCTGCCCGCAGCCAAGCGCCAAGCCGCTCGTCTTCCTCCATAGCGGCCCCGCGGCGCACCGATCCGGCGAGGCAAACCGACCGGCACATTTTCCCTTCTTTTTGGACAAGCTGCTCAGGGGAAGCCCCGATAAAACAGCGGCCGTCCTGTTCAAACGCAAAAATGTAAGCAAACGGCTGCTGCTCGCGAAGCCGCTGGAGTACGGCCGCGGCATCCAACGTTTTGGCAAACGCCAGGCGCCGAGCGCGGGCGAGCACCACCTTGTCCAACGCCCCCGCCCGAATCGAGGCGATCGCTTCGCGAACAGCCGCCAACCATCGTTCTTTCTCTTCTTCTTCGTCTGACACAAGGCGCGGAAGCCGCTTTGGAGCGGCCATAGGGTCGCTGATCCGCTCAAGCAAGCGCCCGACCCGCTCCCAGTCCCGTCCTCTTTTGTCCGTTGGGACGGTGACGGTCAACGTCGTTTTGCCGTTTCTTACGGCAAGAAGCGCGGCCGGCGCCACGAGCTTCCCGGCCGGAA
Source organism: Geobacillus sp. CCR (assembly GCF_052906625.1). Classification (NCBI taxonomy): domain Bacteria; kingdom Bacillati; phylum Bacillota; class Bacilli; order Caryophanales; family Anoxybacillaceae; genus Geobacillus; species Geobacillus sp. CCR. The sequence continues at coordinate 36,468 of NZ_JBREBQ010000023.1, forward strand.
AGCCGCGCCACATGTCGGTGCCCGGCCGATAGGGGTCAAACGAAAATCCGCCAAACAATAACGGCGGCGCATCGGCCGCGCCGTATGGCTCCATCTCCTTCTCCCATCGGCGCCGGCCCGCTTCCACGTCATCAAACCGGCTGTCGGCCTTCTCCGTTTCGATCGCATAAACGGAGCCGAGGCCGACCAATATCGTGCCTCCGGTTCGATCCGCCCAAAAAAACCGTTCGCGGAAGCCGCATGACGGCCCTTGCATAAAAAAAGAAACCGGATCAACGCCCTCCCACGGTTCCGTCCAGCTGACAAACGGCCGCCCTGCATTCACCGCCAATCTATGCAATTGTTGCTGCAGGTGATGTCGAAATCCAATCGCCACGTTCCTCACGCTTTCTGTCGTAAAATTCCCCCTCCATCCCCACTTCCCATTATAATATAATAGGAAATCATTTATCTATCGGGAAGGGTTGACATGCTTTCAACGTTTGCCTACACTTATTTTGGACATAAACGAATGACATTTTCACAGAATCTAAGGGGAATGAATATGCAATCATTCACACATATGGACCATCGCCCGCCGGCGCGCCGCGACTGGCGCGTCTTTTGGCGGCTGACGCGCCCGCATACGCTGACGGCGGCATTTGTGCCCGTATGCGTCGGCACGGTGCTGGCGCTTGGCGAAACATCGATCGATTGGCTGCTGTTTGCCGCGATGATGATCGCCTCTTTGTTGATTCAGGCGGCGACGAACATGTTCAACGAATACTACGATTATCAACGCGGCCTCGATTCACCGGAGTCGGTCGGCATCGGCGGCGCCATCGTCCGCGACGGCCTCAAGCCGAAAACGGTGCTGGCGTTGGCGTTTGGCTGTCTTGGGTTGGCTATGCTCATCGGCATCTACATTTGCGCCGAAAGCAGTTGGTGGCTCGCCGTTGTCGGAACGATTTGCATGGCGGCCGGTTATTTTTACACCGGAGGGCCGGTTCCGATCGCCTATACGCCGTTTGGCGAACTGGCGGCTGGGTTTTTTATGGGCTTTGTCATCATTTTGATTTCATTTTTCATCCAAACGGGCTATATCAGCGGCGGCGCCGTGCTCACCGCCATTCCGATCGCGATTTTGGTCGGCGCCATTTTGCTGGCGAACAATATTCGCGACTTGGACGGCGACCGTGAAAAAGGGCGAAAGACGCTCGCCATTTTGATTGGCCGCGATTGGGCCATCCGCCTGCTCGCTGCCATGTTCGCCGTTGCCTTTCTTTGGACGGCCGCGCTTGCGGTGTTTCAGATCGTGCCGTTTTGGGCGCTGCTCGCTTTATTGAGCATTCCAAAAGCAATCGCCGCGACGCGCGGATTTATCGGCAAAATCAAGCCGATCGAGATGATGCCGGCCATGAAGGCGACGGCGCAAACGAATACACAGTTCGGCTTTTTGCTCGCCGCTGGCTTGCTCATTGCCCATTGGCTGTAACACGGTCAACATGACCGTGTTTTTTTTTTGATTTTCGCCCATACTACACCATATAGACGCTACTGCGAAGGAAGGGATTGCGACTGATGCTGACGAACGAACAGCTTGCCGCCCTCCGCTCAAGACTGCTCGACATGAAACGGGAGACGGAAGACCGGCTGAAGCAAAACGACCATTTCGGCATGATCCGCAGCCACGCCCACGATGCGGTCGGTGAGCTGGCGAGCTACGACAACCATCCGGCCGATGAGGCGACAGAGCTGTATGAGCGGGAAAAAGATCTCGCCCTAAAGGAGCATGCCGAGCGCGAAGTTCGCGAGATTGAACGGGCGCTTGGCGCCATCGCCGACGGCACATACGGAACGTGCCGCGTATGCGGCCGGCCGATCCCATACGAACGGCTCGAGGCGCTGCCGACAACACTCTACTGCCGCGAGCACAGCCCGGATCAAACGGTGTCGCAAAAGCGGCCGCTTGAAGAGGGCGTGCTTATGCCGCCGTTTGGCAAATTCGATTTCGATGACCGCGCGGAATCGGTCGCTTACGACGCGGAAGATGCATGGCAGGAAGCAGCCCGCTACGGCACATCCGACACCCCTTCGGACCTTGGCAAAAACGTCGATTCCTACAGCGAAGTGTATGCCGAGTCGGAAGAGAACGTCGGCTATGTCGAAGACTTGGAAAATTTCGCGGCCGTCGATTTGCATGGCAGACACGTACGTGTGTACCCGACGCGGGAGCATGAGCTGCTGGAAAACATATTGGATGACGAAGGCATCATGTCGAACATCGGCGATTTGCCGGCGTATGAAAAAGACCCGTATACATCGACAGACAGCTACCGCCGGTACGATGAAAGACCGTCCCAGCAGCATTTTGGGGAAACAACTCCATGAAAAAGGCCATCGGCAAGATGGTCTTTTTTGTGAAACGGGCCGATGCCGTTTTCCGTAGTACAGAGCAGAACGTCATATGATCCGAATGGAGGCGAAATGATGAACGCACATGAGATCGATTACCGGCTGTACGGCGATGACATGCAGTTTGTCGAAATCGAGCTCGACCCATACGAAAGCGTGGTCGCGGAAGCGGGCGGGATGATGATGATGGATGACGGCATCGTCATGGAAACCGTATTTGGCGACGGCTCCTCGTCCGGAAAAGGGCTGCTTGGCCGCCTTGTCGGCGCGGGAAAGCGGCTGCTCACCGGCGAAAGCTTGTTCATGACCGTGTTTACCAACCAAGGAAGCGGCAAGCGCCGCGTCGCCTTCGCCGCTCCGTATCCGGGAAAAATCATCCCGGTCGATTTAAGCGAACTTGGCGGGAAGCTCATCTGCCAAAAAGACTCCTTTTTGTGTGCGGCAAAAGGCGTTTCCGTCGGCATTGAGTTTCAGCGCAAGCTCGGCGCTGGCTTTTTCGGCGGCGAAGGGTTTATTATGCAAAAGTTGGAAGGTGACGGGCTTGCCTTTTTGCACGCCGGCGGAACGATCCACCGCCGCGACTTGCAACCCGGGGAAACGCTTCGTATTGACACCGGCTGCCTTGTCGCCATGACGAAAGACGTCAACTACGATATTGAATATGTCGGCAACATCAAAACCGCCTTCTTCGGCGGCGAAGGATTGTTTTTGGCCACCGTCACCGGTCCGGGAGCAGTGTGGGTGCAGTCGCTTCCGTTCAGCCGGCTCGCTGACCGCGTCCTCGCTGCCGCCCCGAGCGCCGGCGGACGGTCGGTCGGCGAAGGCAGCATCCTCGGCGGCATCGGCGACTGGCTCGACGGCGACGACTAAGCGAGAAAGGGCGCTCCGGCCAAACGGAACGCCCTTTTGCTTTTCTGCCTTCCCCCTCGAAATTCCCTAAAAAGACGATGATTGAATGAAAAAGCAGCCCAAAAACGTCCTTTCCTAAGTTGAGAAACGTTCCCCCGACGGCAAAAGACCCCAAATTTCGGCGGCGTATTCCGCTACGGTCCGATCGCTGGCGAAACGGCCGGAATGGGCGATGTTGACGGCGCTCATCCGCCACCAGCGCGCCGGATCGCGGTAAGCGGCCTCAACCCGCTCGTGCGCCTCGGCGTAGGCGGCAAAGTCGCGCAGCACAAAATATTCGTCGTTTTGCGCCAGCAGCGAGTCGTAAATCGGCTCAAAGTAGTCGCCGACATCAGGGAAAAAGCCGTTGATGAGCTGGTCGACAACTTGCTTGATCCGTTTGTCATGATGGTAATACTCATGCGCCCGATAGCCTCCGTGTTCGTAGTAGCGGAGCACTTCATCGGCCGTCAGTCCGAACAAAAACATGTTGTCCTCCCCGACGGCTTCCGCGATTTCGACGTTCGCTCCATCCAGCGTGCCAAGCGTAACGGCGCCGTTCATCATAAACTTCATGTTGCCCGTCCCGGACGCTTCTTTGCTGGCTGTTGAGATTTGCTCGCTCACATCGGCGGCCGGAATGATTTCTTCCGCGAGCGATACGCGGTAATTTTCCAAAAAAATGACCTTCAGTTGCTCGTTCGTCCGTTTATCGTTGTTCACCTGATCCGCCACCGAATGGATGAGCTTGATGATCCGCTTGGCGTAGTAATAGCCTGGCGACGCTTTCGCTCCGAAAATGAACGTGCGCGGGTGGATCGAAACATACGGGTCTTCTTTCAGCCGATTGTATAAATGCATAATGTGCAAAACGTTTAACAACTGCCGTTTATAAGCGTGCAGCCGCTTCACTTGCACGTCAAAAATGGACGATTCGTCCACGCGAATCCCGGTTTTTTCGTAAATGCGGGCGGCGAGCCTCGCCTTCCGCTGCTGTTTGACCGCAGCCAACGCCTGCTGAAACGCCGGATCGGAAGCATAAGACTTCAGCTCAATCAATGCTTCCGGCTCGCGGATCCAGCGCGGACCAATCGTTTCCGTAATCAACGCCGACAGCTCCGGGTTCGCCTTTAACAGCCAGCGACGATGCGTCACCCCGTTCGTTTTGTTGTTGAACTTGTGCGGCGCCCATTCGTAAAACAAGCGCATTTCCCGCTGTTTCAATATGTCCGTATGCAGTTTCGCCACACCGTTGACGCTATGGCTCGCAACAACGGCCAAGTGCGCCATTTTCACCATCCCGTGGGCGACGATGGCCATTTGTTCAATCCGCCTCCAATCGCCGGGATAACGTTCCCACAGCTCGCGGCAAAACCGTTCGTTGATTTCCTCGACGATCATATAAATGCGCGGCAACAGCGGCTGAAACAGACGAATCGGCCATTTCTCCAGCGCTTCCGCCAGCGTCGTATGATTCGTGTACGCGATCGTATGGGTCGTAATGTGCCAAGCCTCTTCCCAGCTCATCCCTTCCTCATCGAGCAAAATGCGCATCAACTCCGGAATCGCAAGCGCGGGGTGCGTGTCGTTGATATGAATGGCGACATATTCATGGAGGCGGCGCAAGCTCCCGTGCTGGCGGCGATGGGCGCGAGTGATGCTGCCGAGGCTGGCGGCGGCGAGAAAATACTGCTGCTTTAACCGCAGCAGTTTGCCTTCATCGTGCGTATCGTCCGGGTACAAAAACTCCGAAATGGCTTCCGTCTCCCGTTTGTACTTCATCGCATCTTTATGAAGCGGGAACGTTTTCGCCGGCTCGGCGCTCCAAAGCCTGAGCGTGTTGACCGTGTTCGTCCCGAAGCCGATGACCGGCATATCGTACGGCACAGCCATCACGTTTTCGCTGTCGACATGGCGGAACACAAGGCGGCCGTTTTGTTCCGACACCTCGACCCTTCCCCAGAAGCGAACTTCGACCGCCAGCTCTTCTTTCCGGATTTCCCAAACGTTCCCGTTTCGCAGCCATTGCTCCGGCAGCTCGACTTGATAGCCGTCAACGATTTTTTGATCAAACAGCCCGTGTTTATAGCGAATGCCGTGGCCGTGGCCCGGCAAATTCAATGTGGCGAGCGAGTCAAGAAAACAGGCGGCGAGCCGCCCGAGCCCGCCATTGCCAAGCCCAGCGTCCGCCTCGCTCTCCTCGACGTCTTCGAGGCGGATGCCGAGCTCGCGAAGCCCCTCTTCGACCATCGGGCGGACACCGAGGTTTAACAAGTTGCTTCCGAGCAAACGGCCGAGCAAAAACTCGATCGACAAATAGTACACCTGCTTCCGCCGCTCCGCCCGGCAGCGCTCGTTCGTCGCGATCCAATGGCGGCTGATATGTTCGCGCACCATATGGCCAAGGACATGATAATGATCGCGCGCCGTCGACTCCGCAAACGGTTTGCCGCACAACGCCTCGACCCGCGTCACAAACGCCCGTTGAAACGTTTCTTTATCCGCGAACAAGCGCGTCTTCCCCCTTTTTGTTCAGCTGTTCGTACGCTTTTCGATACTCCCTCGCCGACCGGCGCCAGCTGTAATCGCCGCGCATCGCCCGCTCCATGAGCCGCTCCCAGACAGACGGCTGGCGGTAAAACGACAGCGCCCGGCGGATCGTGTACAACATGTCGTGGGCGTTAAAGTTCGTAAAGCTGAACCCGTTCCCTTCTCCTGTGAATTCATTGTACGATTGCACCGTATCGTTCAGCCCGCCCGTTTCCCGAACGATCGGAATCGTCCCATACCGAAGCGCGATCATTTGGCTCAGCCCGCACGGTTCAAACAACGACGGCATTAAAAACAAGTCCGCGCCCGCATAAATTTGATGGGCGAGCGGTTCGTGAAAGCCGATGTACACCCCGACTTTGTCCGGATAGGCCGCCGCCATTTGCGAGAAAAACTGTTCAAACCGCCAATCCCCCGTTCCAAGCACAACAAGCTGCATCTCTTCCTGCATCAAATCATGAAAGACGCACGTGACTAAATCGAGCCCTTTTTGCGCCGTCATTCGCGTCACCATTGCGACAACGGGTGCATCATCCCGCTCTGGCAGACCAAACCGCCGCTGCAAAGCGCGCTTGTTGAGTTTTTTTCTTTCCCGCGTATGTACGCTATAGGTCGCCGCTAAAAACGGATCGGTTTCCGGGTTGTAAAACTCGTCGTCAATGCCGTTTAAAATGCCAAGCAAATCATCCCGCCGCGCCCGCAACAGCCCGTCAAGCCGCTCGCCGTAATAGGCGGTCTGAATCTCTTCTTTGTACGTCGGGCTGACCGTCGTAATCAAATCGGAGGCGACAAGAGCCCCTTTCATAAAGCTGACGCTTCCGTAAAACTCGAGATGGTTGACGGTGAAATACCGTCCGTCCAAATTCAACAAATCCTCTAAAATCCCGCGCGGAAACAGCCCTTGAAACTGCAAGTTGTGAATCGTAAAGATAGTGCGGATATCCGCATAAAACGGATCATGACGGTATTGCTCGCGCAAGAAAAACGGAATCATGCCGGTGTGCCAGTCATGGCAATGAATGATGTCGGGCTGAAACGAAATCGCCGGAAGCGCGTCCAGCACCGCCCGGCAAAAATAGGCGAACCGCTCGCCGTCGTCACCATGGCCGTACAGCTGCGGCCGTTTGAAATAGTATTCGTTGTCGATCAAGTAATAGACGACCCCGTCATGCTCGAGCTTCTCAACGCCGCAATACTGGCGGCGCCACCCGACCGGCACGACGAGCTCCGCCACTTTGCCCATTCGTTCTTTCCACTTTAGAGCAATCGTTTCATACTTTGGCATCATAACACGGACGTCCACGCCGAGCCGGCGCAGCTCTTTCGGCAGCGCGCCGGCGACGTCAGCCAATCCTCCCGATTTGGCAAACGGAGCGCATTCTGATACGGCAAACAGCACGTTCATCGATTCACGACCTCCCCTTGCACCGTTCCTTTGCGAACGACAAACGGCCGCTCCGCCGTCCCTTGCAAAACGACCCCCGGTTCGATTTTCGCGTCTTTGTCGACGATGACGCCATCAAGCACACAACCATCGCCGATTTGGCATTTTTGCATAATGATGCTGTTCTTCACAACGGCTCCTTTGCCGATTTTCACGGAACGAAACAAGACGCTGTTTTCCACCGTTCCTTCAATGACGCAGCCGTTGGCGATCATCGAGCGCTTCACATTCCCTTCCCGCCGGTATTTCGTCGGCGGCTCGTCTTTCACTTTCGTATAAATCGGCCGCGATGGAAGAAAAAGCTGCTCCCAAACACTGCGGTCAAGAAGCTCCATGCTCGCGCGGAAATAGCGGGCGAGCGAATCGATGACGGCCGCATACCCGCTGTATTCATAGTCGCAAATGGACAGCGAATGACAGTTATCGCAGACGACATCGACGATGCTTCGATAGCCGCGGTTTTTATAATTGGCAATGAAATCAAGCAGAAGAGACGTCTCCAACACGTACATCTCCAGCGGCTCGCCGCGATGGCAGATTCGCGTCACATCGCAGCCGCGTTCGATATGGCGCTCGAGGACGGCGTCAAAGTCGATGTTGCACACCGTGTAGCTATTGACGATGACCGCATACTTTTGCCGACTCCGCAAAAAATAGTCGATATGCTGCTCAAAATGGGCAAACGCCCCGACCCGGCGCTCACCGGAAAACAACAAGTCCGGCGATGGGAAGAAAAACAATCCGTCCCGCTTTCGGTTTAAATCCCAATTCTTCCCTGATCCTAAATGGTCCATCAGCGACCGATATTGGTATTTCGGAAAAATCGCGACGCTTTCAATGCCGGAGTTGACCATGCTTGAAAGCACGAAATCAATGAGCCGATACCGCCCGGCAAACGGCACCGCTGCGATTGAGCGTTGCTCGACAAGCGGCGCCATTGCCTCCATATACGTGGTCGCGTCGATGACGCCCAACATCATGTTGTTGTTCATTGTGCTCCATCCTTCCTTGCGGTGTCCTTATTCCGTTGCTTGATCCACTCGGTCGTTACGAGCACGACGTCATCATCAGCATCGCCCGGGCTCACAGTCGAATGCGGCGGGATGACGATCTCCGGAGTGACGATCGCTCGCTCGACATACGCTCCTTCACCAACTGTTGCCCCTGGCATAATGACGGATTCTTTCACAACCGCTCCCTTGCCGATGCAGACGCCTTGAAACAGCACCGAGCGCTCCACCGTTCCTTCCACGACGCATCCCTCATTGATGAGAGAATCGCTCACTTCCGCCTCGGGAGCGATGTATTGCGGCGGCTGGTTCGGGTTGACCGAATAAATGCGCCACGAGCGATCAAACAAGTCAAGTTCATTGTGTTCATCGAGCAAATCCATGTTGGCTTCCCACAAGCTTTTGACGGTGCCGACATCTTTCCAATAGCCTTTGAACGGATAGGCCACGAGCCGCTTGTTCTCCCGAAGCAGCCGCGGAATCACATCTTTGCCGAAGTCGTGCGACGAATGCGGATCGGCGTTGTCGATTTGCAAATACTCCCTCAATAACGGCCAATTGAAAATGTAAATGCCCATCGATGCCAAATTGCTTTTCGGATTGGCCGGCTTTTCGGCAAATTCGACAATTTCCATGTTTTCATTCGTGTTCATAATGCCGAATCGGCTCGCCTCTTCCCACGGCACTTCAATAACGGAAATCGTTGCATCCGCCTGTTTGGCGATATGGTAGTCGAGCATCTGCTGGTAATCCATCTTGTAAATATGATCGCCAGACAGCACGAGAACGTAATCCGGGTCGTATTGTTCAATATAATTCATATTTTGATAAATGGCGTTCGCTGTGCCTTCGTACCATTTGACGCCGGAAGAGGCGGAGTAAGGGGGAAGGACGGTGACGCCCCCGTTTCTTCGATCTAAATCCCATGCGCTTCCGATGCCGATGTACGAGTGCAAAAGAAGCGGCTGATATTGGGTCAACACCCCGACTGTGTCAATGCCCGAGTTCGTGCAATTGCTCAACGTAAAATCAATGATCCGGTACTTCCCCCCAAACGGCACGGCTGGTTTCGCGATGTTTTTCGTCAGCGAGCGAAGCCGGCTTCCTTGCCCGCCGGCCAATAACATGGCGATGCACTTCTTCTTCATTCTGCTTTCTCTCCCCTCGTTTTTGCACTGGCCGCAAAATGGAAATGCCAAACGGCGGAATCGTCATGCGCACATGGTACGGTTTTCCATGAAACGGCTCACTGAAAGCGGGAAGCCGCTTCCCGTTGACATGTCCCGAACCGCCAAACTCCGCTGCATCGCTGTTAAGCACTTCGCGGTACGGCGCCAAAAGCGGCACGCCGACTTTGTAATCGTCATACGCCTGATTTGTGAAATTACAAACAATGACCAGCACATCACCTTCTTTTTTCCCCCGGCGGATGAATGAAAAAATGCTTTGCTCGGCATTATGAACGTCAATCCATTCAAACCCTCTCGGATCATGATCAAGCTCGTAAAACGGCTTATACCGTTTATAGCAGGCGATCAGCTGCTTCACATATTCGTCCATTTTCCGGTGCAATTCAAAATCGAACAGCACCCAGTCCAGCTCCTCGGCAAACTTCCATTCATCAAACTGGGCAAACTCACTGCCCATAAACAGCAGCTTTTTCCCAGGGTGGGCCATCATGTAGCCATACAATAGGCGCAGCTGGGCGAACTTCTCTTCGTACGACCCAGGCATTTTATTGAGCAGCGATTTTTTGCCATGCACAACTTCATCATGGGAAAATGGCAAAATGAAATTTTCCGAATACGCATAAAGGAGGGAAAAACTGACTTGGTTATGGGCGTATTTCCGCTCATGCGGCGGCGTTTCCATATACTTCAGCATGTCGTTCATCCAGCCCATGTTCCACTTGTAGTTAAACCCAAGGCCGCCATCGTACGTCGGCGCGGTCACCCGAGGCCAGTCGGTCGAATCTTCAGCGATCATCCAGACGTTCGGGTCATAGGCAAACACCGCCTCATTCAACTGGCGCAAAAACTCGACCGCATACGGATTTTCATAGAGCCGGTCGTTGTTCGGCCAATAAAGCATATTGGCGACCGCATCGACGCGAAACCCGTCCACATGGTAATACTCCAGCCAAAACAACGCATTGGAGATCAGAAAACTGCGCACTTCCGGCTTGCCCAAGTCAAAATTCGCCGTCCCCCAGACGTAATTTTCTCGGTCTTTTTCATTCGCGTATTCATACGTCGGCGCGCCGTCAAACATGTACAGCCCGTGGGCGTCCTTGCAAAAATGCCCCGGCACCCAGTCGATGATGACGCCAAGCCCCGCTTGATGGCAGCGGTCGACGAAATACATGAAATCGTGCGGCGTGCCATAGCGGCTTGTCACCGAATAATAGCCGGTCCCTTGATATCCCCACGAACGATCGAGCGGATGCTCGACAAGCGGAAGCAGCTCAATGTGCGTAAATCCGCGCTCCAGCACGTACGGAATGAGTTCGTCGGCCATCTCACGGTACGTATAAAAGCGGCCGTCCGGTTTCTTTTTCCACGAACCGAAATGAAGTTCATAAATGACCATCGGTTGGTCATAAATCCGCTTTCGCCGTTTCTTCCGCTGCCAAGGTGAATCATTCCACTCGTATCCTTTCAAATCGTAGACAATCGAGGCGGTATGAGGGCGCAATTCGGAGTAAAAGGCGTACGGGTCCGCTTTCAACAGAACACGGCCATCCGGTGTGATGATCTCATATTTATAGAGATGCCCTTCCAAGTTTTCTGGAACAACGATCGTCCATACCCCTTCGTCGTTCACCTTCGTCAGGGGGGAATTCGTCCCATTCCAATCGTTGAAACTGCCGACAAGACGGACTTCCCGCGCATGGGGCGCCCACACGCAAAAGCGAGTGCCGACCGCTCCGCCGCCGCGGATGACATGAGCGCCGAACAGCTCATAACTTTGATACAAACGGCCTTCATGAAACAAATACACTTCTAAATCTGTCGGATTCGCCGCAATCAAGCTGGATCGCATCCTTTCCGAAGCAAAATGATGGCCATACACAGCATTGATTCCTATTCGCCAACAGAAGGCTTTATTCCTTGAATGCTTCGTCTATATTTTTAGACAAATTCCAACAACCGCTGTTTCTGGCTGTCGAAATTTCATTTGCACACAGGTGGATTTTTATATTATAATATATACAAGTTGATAATTATTATAAATAATGGAGGTGCATTATGGCTCCAACACTGTACGATTTTCACCATCTCCCGCACGTCAAAACGCAAAATGAATCGAAAAAAGCGCTCTGGGTGACGCTTTTGTTGACCATGTTTTTCACCGCCGTCGAAATCATTGGCGGACTGATTTCCAACTCACTCGCCCTCTTGTCCGATTCGGCCCATATGGCATCCGATGTACTGGCGCTTGGCTTAAGCATGGTCGCCCTCTACATGGCGACGCGCCCGCCGAACCGTCGGTTTACGTTCGGCTTTTTGCGGTTTGAAATCATCACATCGTTTTTGAATGGGCTGACGTTGGCCGTCATTGCGCTGTGGATTTTATGGGAAGGCATTCAGCGTTTTCTCCATCCTGAACCGATCAACTTTCGCCTCATGCTCGGGATCGCAGCGATCGGCCTCGTCGTCAACTTGACGTTGACCATCGTCTTAAGCCGGAGCACGAAAGAGGAAGACAACTTGAACGTTCAGAGCGCCCTTTGGCATTTCATCGGCGACTTGATTAGCTCGATCGGCGTCATCGTTTCCGCGCTGCTCATTTACTTCACCGGCTGGACGGTGTTCGACCCGATCATCAGCTTAGTGATCGCCGCCATCATTTTCACAGGCGGGGCGAAAATTATGCGCGAATCGTATCTCATCTTAATGGAAGCCGTGCCAGATGGGTTCGACCTCGAACAAATCCGCGCCGATATTCGAAAGATCGAAGGGGTCGAAGACGTGCACGACATGCACTTATGGGCCATCTCGACCGACCATTACTCGCTGTCGGCTCATGTGTTTGTCAACGAACGCATCCAGCCGCTATGCGTCATCTTGGCGGTGAATGAAATGTTGAAGGAAAAATACGGAATCGAGCACGCCACCATCCAGGTGGAGCACGCCATGCTCCATGACCACGGAACCTATGGGAAGGCGTTTTTGGAGAAAAAGAAGCAGCCGCAATGATAAAGACCGCCCATGCCGAATCGGCAAGGCGGTCTTTCGTCATTTTGCCGTCTATTGCGCTCGGCCGCTATGAAAAAACCAGCGCAGAACGCGGTTTGGCGCCACGCCCTGTGTTTCTTTCCATCATTGCAGCTGATACGTTTCTTCCCGCATCGTTCCAAATTGTTCATACCGGATATGCCAGGACAACGCTTGTTCCAATACGTGCGGCGTATGGCCGCCGCGCTTGAGCGCTTCAGCGAAGTAATCGCGCAGCTGCGGACGGTAATCCGGATGGGCGCAATGTTCGATGATGAGCGGGGCGCGCTCGACAGGGGCGAGCCCGCGCAAATCGGCATATCCGTGTTCCGTGATGATGACATCGACATCATGCTCCGTATGGTCGACATGGGAGACGAACGGCACGATGCTCGAAATCGCCCCATGTTTGGCGCTCGATTTCGTCACAAAAATCGTCAGGCGCGCATGGCGGGCAAAGTCGCCCGAGCCGCCGATGCCGTTCATCATCTGGGTGCCGCGGACATGCGTCGAGTTCACATTTCCGTAAATATCGGCCTCAAGCGCCGTATTAATGGAAATGAGGCCGAGGCGGCGAATCAGTTCAGGATGATTGGAAATCTCCTGCGGCCGCAGCACGAGTTTGCCCCGGTACGCTTCCAAGTTGTGGTACACTTGTTTCATCTTGTTTTCCGACAAGGTGATCGAACATCCCGAGGCAAACCGCACTTTCCCTGCATCAAGCAAATCGAACATCGCATCTTGCAGCACTTCCGAATAGACTTCCAAGTCGCAAAATTCAGAATCCAATAGGCCGTAAAGAACCGCATTCGCGACAGAGCCGATCCCGGCCTGAATCGGCGCCAGCCGTTCGGACAGCCGCCCCGCCGCTACTTCGCGGCGAAGAAACTCGATCAAATGCCTGGCAATCGCCGCTGTTTCCGCATCCGGAGGCACAATCGTCGACGGTGAATCCGTTTGGTTCGTCACGACAATTCCAGCGATTTTCTCCAGATCAACAGGAATGCCGATCGTCCCGATCCGGTCGTCCACTTTCGTCAGCGGAATCGGGGCGCGCTCCCCTTGCTTCCCGACTTCATAAATGTCATGAAACCCGTAAAGCGCTTTCGGCTGGGCGACGTTCAATTCGACAATGACCCGTCTTGCTTTTTCCACAAAAATCGATGAGTTGCCGACAGACGTCGTCGGGATGATCATGCCGTCCTCCGTAATCGAAACCGCTTCCACAATAGCGTAATCAATCGGTTTCAGCACACCGGAACGGACGAGTTCCGCCGTATGCGACAAATGCTGGTCGACAAACAGCAGCTCCCTTTCGTTAATTTTCCGACGCATCGCGGCGTCAGCCTGAAACGGCAGCCGTTTCCGGACAATGCCTGCTTCTGCCATCATCTTGTCAATATCCGATCCGAGCGAAGCCCCTGTATAGACGTCGACTTTCAGCGGCTGCCGCTTTGCCCGCTCAATAAGCGCCGTCGGCACCGCTTTTGCGTCCCCCGCGCGGGTAAAACCGCTCAATCCGAGGGTCATGCCATCTTCAATCCATGAGGCGGCCGTTTCCGCCGTCACGATCCGCTCCCGCAACGCCTGATGGCCGATCCGTTCGAAAACGAATGGTTCCAAAGCGATTTCCCCCTTTTGTTTTTCCCTCATTATAGCGGCTCGCAAGGGGAAAATCATTCGAATTGGAGCAAAAGGGCTTTCTTTTGCGCCGAAGCAGCATTTTCCCTGCATCACGCAGAAAAACTTGCCGCTTCACAAAAATAACCGCCTGTATCGGCGGTGTCATCAAAAGCCGAGCCATCTCCGGAAATGGCTAGCGTACGTTTGGCTGACCGGCACTTTGGAGCCGTCCTTCATCACAAGCAAAAACGTCGAGTGGGAATCCGGCTGAATTTCGGCGATATACTCAACATTGACAATATACGACCGATGGCAGCGGATAAACCGGTCAGCCGGCAAAGAAAATTCCAATTCGGTCAAATTGTATTTATGATAGCCCCCGACGTGCATCGATTTGACGAACGTTTTCCGGTTTTGCGCTTCCAAATAAACAACCGCGTCAAACGGCACCGGAACCCAGCGGTCCATCGTCCGTATCGTCAAATACGAAATAGCCAGAAGCGGCTTTTTCGGCCAGACAGCTGTCACGCATCCTTTTGGCACCCCGTTTTCCAAAATCGGAACCGACACGCCGAAATACGGAACGCCGAACACCCGGCTGTCTTTTTGCTCTTCAATTTTCCGGCGGATCACCAACGCCTTGTAGGTGACCGAATCCGGTTTGATTTCATCACCCGGACGGATTTTCAAATCAATTTGCCGGCTCGGCTGGTAGTAAATGTACCGCCGGTCGTCGGAAATCACAAGCGATGCCTCAACGGGAAACCATTCATTCACAACTTGGCGAATGGCCGAAACAAGCAGCGAATCCATATCCCCCACCTCTTGCAAGCCGTTCCATACTTTTATTTTCAGCCGCATCGCTGCGTTTGTCAAACGGCAAATCCGTTTCGTTTCGCTGCCGTGGAAAGCCGGTGAAAAACGAGTTTGGCACCCCGTCTGGCCATGTCGGACCAAAAAGCCCCCCATCTGACAGCGTTTCTCTAAGAGAACTGATCCGCCGGTTTTCGCTTTGATCGCCGCCGTTCGAGAAGGAATCGCCCGCTCTTTCGCGAATCCATATACATAACCGCCTTTCACGGCCGCCCCGCCAAACTGATCAAAAAGGAGGGTTCCGATGGAGATCGAGGTCATCTTGTCGTTTTTCGGCGTCGCCATATTGCTTACATTGGCGCCGGGTCCGGACATTTTATTCGTCATCGCCCAAAGCGTGTCGCAAGGCAAATGGGCGGGCATCGCCACCGCGCTCGGGCTTTGCACAGGGCTGCTTGTCCATATCAGCGCCGCTGTGCTTGGCGTCTCGGCCGTCATGTACCAATCCGCCTTGGTGTTTGCCATCGTCAAGTACGCGGGCGCCGCGTATTTGCTGTACCTAGCCTGGCAGGCGTTCCGTGAACAAGACGAAGGCCTCGCCTTTGGGCGGCAGACGCCGATGGCATACACCTCGCTGTACAAAAAAGGCATTGTCATGAACGTGCTCAACCCGAAAGTGTCTCTCTTCTTCTTGGCGCTCTTGCCGCAGTTTGTCGACGAAACAGCCGGCCATGTGCCGGGGCAGATGCTTCTATTAGGCGCCATCTTTCTCGTGCAGGCGCTCGTTGTCTTCACCTTGGTGAGCATCGGCGCGGAAAAGCTGCGCCAATGGCTCTCGGCCCACACCGCCATCACCAAGCGAATCCATTGGCTCAAAGGCGCCATCTTCGCGCTGATCGGCATTCAAATCGCCGTCAGCGAACGGTCGTAGCGGCAAGAAAAAAGAGGGCGGCTGCCCTCTTTTCTGCTCATCTCCACAACAGCGCCGCGCCTCCCAATATGAGAAGCAGGGAGAGGAACAGCACCCACGTTGACCAAAGATCGATCATTTCAAAAAACAAGGCTATTCTCCGCTCACGCCCTCCTTCTTCTTGTATGCTTCCCCACTGCTGCTTAATGATCACGATCCCAAACGGAAACATCCCGATTCCCGCCACAAGGAGAATCACCGCTATTCCTTTGTCATCCGCCCCCATTTCTCCAACCAACCTCCTCACGAATCACCGCCCGCGCTTTCATTCGGCTGAGAATCGTGCGTTCCGACGCCGCCCGCCCTCGCTCACGACGCTTTCGTTTGCAGCAGCTTCACGCCAAGCCCGATAAACACGATCCCTGTCAGCCGATTCACCCAAAGCGCCGCTTTCGCATGTTGGCGCACCCGTTTCGTCGCCAGCGCAGCCACATAGACGACGCCAAGCCCCCACAGCGTGCTCGTCACCACGAACGAAACGCCGAGCAGCAGAAACGGGAGCGGACCGTACGGCTGAGCCGTTTGAATGAATTGCGGCAAAAAGGAAAGGAAAAACAACGCCACTTTCGGATTCATCACATTCGTCGTCACGCCTTGCCAATAAATCTTTTTCAGCTTCATCGGCGCCAGTTCCTCGGACTCCAACGCTGGCGGCGTCGACTGCCGCATCATTTTGATGCCAAGATACACCAAATACGCTGCGCCAGCGATTTTCACAGCCGTAAATAAGACAACCGACTGCTGCAAAATCACCGCCAAGCCAAACGCAGCGAGCAACGTATGAATGAACACCCCCGTCGAAATGCCCAACACCGAATACACGCCCGCTTTTCTCCCTTGCGCCACACTGCGCCCCATAATATACATCGTATCCACTCCCGGAGTGGCATGCATCAAAATCGACGCCAGCAAATACATCCCGTAACTTGTAATGCCTAACACATGTCTCCCTCCTGACCAAGCTAGCAAACAATCATCCATGGACAGTGGCACTGCTTTCGGGCAATGTTACAAAAGGTGGGTGGCTTCACCACCGATACAGTGACAAAATCGTTCCGTTTTCCAAAACGAATGATCCCAAGAACCTCGATGTCCACCGGCCTTCGAAAAAGCAGATGATGGGTAGCGCCCGGTCGGACAAGCAGCGCTTCCCCAATCGAACATCTTTTTTCCTTCCATGACCGCCCGCTCAACGAAAGCGGCTGTTTTTCACTGTCCTTGTTAGAAGCGAACTGCCCACCACCTACGCTTCGCTTAGAGGCAGGGGCTTCAAGCGACTTGTGCGTGTTCGCTGAACGGTAAGCCACAAACAAGAACCCTTTACGCTTCCCTTCGTTCCAAAGGTGTCGGTTTGAACCATAGACGATCATATTCATCGGCGATGGCCAACCGAAATTCATCTCCCACCTACTCATTGATCGATCGCTCTTCACATTCCTTGAGGTGGGAGACTTCTTTCGGAAATGACGTTAACGTAAAAGATCTTCTTCTCATCGTCAGTCAAAAAGGCGATATTTTCGAAATGGAAAAAATGGCAGTAGCGCCAGAAATACTTTTAGTCACATTTTCGTGTCACCTAAAAGGCCGGTAAAAAACGGCTGTCACGAGCAAATCAGCGGCATTTCGCCGAAAAAGAAGATTGATTCCGCAAGGTTGTTCTAATTAAGAAACAGCTGGAACTAGCAGTATTTTATACGAAATCACCTGCCTCCTAAATCACCTGCTATTTTTCCAACCTCTTCTTAACGTCCAGATTTTTCTAGCTCTTTCGAATGGTTTGTTTTCGTTTCTTTCCAAGACAACAGCGTAAGTTCGTATTGGGCAAACCCGTTGGACAATGTCGCCACATAGCGGATGCGGCTGTCTGGCGGCAAATATTTTTGTGCTTCCGGTGACGATTCAAAGGAAACGGTCACCGATGCTTTCCCTTTCACTGGCGCAAAGGTCCAGTTGCCGTCCACGGACGGGTTGATCGTTCCGCTTTCGCGAATATAATCGATGATCACTTGCCGGTTTTCATCCGGCGCGGCCAAAATCGTGTTTTTCCCGCCCGGATTGATGATCCGGTTCGTCGTCGCCCGATAGTTGTTCGTCGCAACGATAAATTCCATCTTCGCCGTCACCGGTTTGCCTTGGAATCGCAAGTTTTTAATGCGGTTTGCTTTCGGGTTGATCACATTTTGGTTTTTGTCGTATTTCGCCGGCTCGGTAACATCGATCTCATACGTCACGCCATCAATAATGTCGAAGTTGTACGTCGGGAAGTCGTTGTTGACAAGCGGCTGAATGCCTGTCTTGTTCGGGTCGATTTGGTTGAATTGTCCCGTCGACCACTCAAGCCATTCTTTCAACTCGGCTCCCGTAATTTTCAGCGCATACACCGTGTTTGGATACAAGTACAAATCGGCGACGTTTTTAATGGCGATTTCCCCTGCCGGAATATCCGTGTAATAGCTCGGTCCACCGCGCCCGCCGGCCTTGAACGGAGCGCCGGCTGACAGCACCGGAAGGCCTTCATACTGCGTCCCTTTTAACATTTTTTCCACATACCACTTTTGGGCGTTCGTGACGATTTGCACGGACGGATCATCTTGAACGAGTGCAAAATAGCTGTTGATCGGGCTCGTAGTTTTTCCCACTGGGCTGCGGACGTACTGGATCGTCGCTTCGTGCTCCGCCTGAATGGCCTGCTCAACGGCCGAATCGCTGTCAACCAACGGCGTTTTCGTCGCCTTGTCATACACCGGGCGAAGCTGGGCTTTTGCCTGTGTTACTTTCCATTTCCCATCCACTTGCTCAACCGTCAAGTCAATGACCCCAAGCGTATCGCCCCACGAACCTGGCATCGTCACCGGAACGCCATTGATCGTCCCGTTTTCATTGTTGATACCGTTCCCATCCAGAAAATCAGGCGTCGTTCCCGGAAGCGCCGGAAATTTTTTATGCTGGTGGCCGGTCAGCACGGCGTCGACCCCCGGAATTTGCGTCAAATAATAGGAGGCATTTTCCATATTCGGGCTGTTTCCGCCGGTTTCAATGCCCGAGTGCGACAGCACGACGATCAAATCGGCCCCTTCGGCTTTCATTTTTGGAATATACTTTTGCGCCGACTGCACAATGTCTTTCGCTATCACTTTCCCTTGCAAATTCGCTTTGTCCCAATCCATAATCTGCGGCGGCACAAAGCCGATGACACCGATCTTCAGCGTATGTGCCTCCCCGTCTTCATCAACGACTTCTTTCTCTAAAATGTGATACGGCGTGAAATAGTTGACATCGTTATCTGGATTTTGATCATGGTCATCGCGGTACACATTCGCGTTCACGATCGGCAGCTTGGCATCATCATACACCTCATCGAGGAAATCCAAGCCATAGTTGAACTCATGGTTTCCCACTGTCGCCGCATCATATTTCAACAAATGCAACAGTTTCACGGCTGGATGCACTTCGCCATCTTGCAGCGGCTTCACTTTCGCCACATAGTCGCCAAGCGGCGTTCCTTGAATCAAATCTCCGTTGTCAAACAGAAGCGTATTCGGCTGCTCAGCGCGCGCCTGCTCGATCAATCGCGCCGTTTTTGACAGCCCGAACTCATTCGTCGGACTATCTTTGAAATAATCATAGTTGACGAGATTCATATGTACGTCGGTGGTCTCCAAAATGCGCAGCTTGACGACATCCCGATCCTCCGCGCCTACCGCTGTCGGCCCAAACGAAGGAGCCAGCAGCCCCAACGCCAACAACACGCTCGCCGCCGCGTATTTCTTCCGTTTTTTCAATGCCCGTCCCCCCACTCATCAAATCATTGTCATCTGTATTATACTATAAAAGATCCAAAATTTTCGGGAAATGTTTCGCTGAAAGTTTAGCAAAGGGGGATATAAATGGTCCGTCAAGGACATATAAATGTTGTGCAGAGGGGTGGAGCCAAATGGATCATTTCATCGAGCAGATCCAGACACTATCGAAAAGGGTGAACAGATTAAAACTCACATTTCGCACCCTCCCAACGAAAATCGGGAGGATTTTTTATGTCCATCGTCGAATGAATCCTTGACATACAAGGAAAGTGAAGGAGTTTTTCTCTCATGAACGTTCAAGTCAAAAAGGTCTA